>NZ_JBHFLL010000317.1:0-22528 GCF_041928595.1 Microcystis sp. BLCC-F209 | reverse complement strand
CAGTAAGCACTCCAACCCTTATCCTGACTTGATTTCAGTTTTTTCTTTGTCAGTAAGGGTGTCAACAAGGAATATTACAGATTGTTAACCGAGTCTTGAAAGCCTTGTGCTACAAAGGTTTGAAATGTTAAGAAAGATGTGACTAAAGGACAGCTTATTAAGGGGGGACTAAGGGGGGATCGAATTATTGACTAGGAAGATGAGAGTTTTTTTCAGTAATCAGTGAACTTAAAACTCACATCTGATAACTGATAACTGATAACTGATAACTGATAACTGATAACTGATAACTGATAACTGAAAAGGCCTAACTTTCTGGTTCAGTTTTAGCTTCCGCCGGCGGACCGGGAGGCAAAGCTTCCTCGCCCAGGGGTTGAGGATTTTGGCTAGTGGGGGGACTGGCGGGGGAAACCTCCGGCTGATTGAGAGCGGGGGTTTGAGAAGAAGTTTCTGGGGCTTTTTCCTCGATTATTGCTTCTTTGGGCGGTTCTGGCTGGGTTTGGACTGGATTTGGCCCTGTGGTTTCGGGCTGCTTGACGTTATCCGGTTGGGGGCTAACGGCGGGTTGCGGGGTTTGATTGGGACGAAGCGGGGTTTCAATTGCCGGCGTTACGGGGGGGGAGTTACGCGTATTGAGGTTACTACCCTCTGGTTTTGGGGGATTAGCGATCGCACCTCGGCACACTTCCGGGTTAGGGGCAAAACTGACTCGCACCTGATAGATTCTCGACTCACCACTGGGATTATTAAAGCGAGTTAAGCGCACTTCCCTAGCCCCCTGTTGATTGAAAATCGGGAAGCCGGCACTTTTAATTAACTGGGGTTCACTGCTGAGGCGGCCTTGACCATCCACCGTCACGCCATAAACCGCCGTCCCCGCTAATTGACGGGAACAAGCCGTGGCGGGATAGTTACCAGTCAAATTGACGGTAGTTATGCCTCCGCTGCCCTGATTGGGCTGATTTAGTTCATTTAAGGCGTTAGGATTGGTTTTTTGGACTCTGGCCAGCCAATCCACCTGATTTCTCATGGCCTCCTCGTTACTGGTATTGCTTTTGTCCGCCTCTAGGGAGCGCAAACGTTCCCGCATTTCCCACATTAATTGTTGACGACGCTGTTCGTCGAGGGGCGATTGACCATTCGGCTCCGACGTGCGGGCCAAGGAATTGTTTAATTGTTGCTGCGCCTGTTGCGATGCACTAAGAGGCGAATTTCGCAATCTATCTAAAGTTAGATTATCTTGGTAGGGATCGAAGTCAGGCCGCACCTGCTGGTTATTAGTCTCCCTAGGTAGATTATTATTGTCCGGCAGGGGAGGAACAGCAGGAGGACCAGGTAAACTGGGGGTAGAAGTGGGAAAATTGCGAGGAATCGGTAATCTACCCGGGGAGGGGATAGATGCCACCGGAGGAGAATAGATATTGACAGAGGGTAAAGAGGAGAGGGGAGGTAAAGCAGGTAAGGAAGGTAAGGGGGGAAGGGAAGAAACCGCGGGTAAAGGAGGTAAGGTGCTGTTATGGATGCCGTCCATGGAGGGGAGAGGCGGCAAAGAGGAAGAGGAGGAATTAAGGTTAGGCAGTTCCGGTAAGCTGGACAGGGAGGGGTCAAGACTGGGAAGACGTGACTGCTCTAGAGGGTTCAATTCAATCAGATTGACGTTGCGTAATTCCTTTTTTTGCTCCTGCGCTGGATTATTGAGGAAATTAGGTAAGATAATCGCTAAAATTAGGCCATGAATACCAAGAGAAGCGGCGAACGAGAGATTATTAGAGTTAATTAGTTTATTTTCTTCGGTTTCTAGACCAAAATAGGAGGATGTCATAATGCTAGTTAATTGAGCAGAGCCTTGAGGGGAAAAGTTAACTCTATTCTAATCGTCAAGGCGATTTTTTTTTCTTGGGGCGGGGAATTAATTGCTGTCAGTACCCCACCACCCCACACCCCACACCCCACACCCTGCCCCTAGGAAAAACTTTTTCAGCCAACCCTACTTAGACTGGGAGCGAGCCACAGCTTTTAATTTGGGATATAATTCCGAAGGGTCTAACAAAGGGATAAACTCATCGATTACCGGCTTAAAATTAGCCGAAAAATTCTCCCTAGTTCCATGGCTGTTAGGCGATTTAGGCACTGATTCTAATTCAGGGAATTTGGGCGTTTCTGGGGTTAACTGCGAGAATAATTCCTCCACATCACTCATCCCTTTACGAGGATCATCAAAAAGAGAAGCTTCTAAGTTTAGTAAAGAATCTTTACCCGTGACTTCCGCTTGTGACTCTGGATAAGGCCGCTCAAGGGTGGGGGAAGGTATATTGACCTGTTCCTGTTTAGGGATAACTGCTGTTTTTTTGCCATTTAACTGGGAATCTGGCAAGTTTTTACAAACCAAGCGCTCGAATTCCCCCGTAAAATGAAAGGTAGGATGGCCGCGGCGCCGCCAAATTTTGAGGATTTCCTCCACCGAAATGACTTTGTAACGTCCCTGATAGAGTGCCTCTAAAATTGCCATGCGAATCCAATTTAGCGAATAGGTGGGCAACCAGCGCTCGATTAATTCTTGCGCTTTATATCCTCTCATTTCAAATCGATATTGGTTGAGTATAGTCGCTATCTGCATGAGGTTGATCTCTGGGCTAATCTCTGCCATAGAATTTACAAAAACAGTGAGCGCAATCGTTACGGCTACTAGGCACTCCGTATCTTAAGATTTTATTCGGGTTTTTCCTAGCGGTTTTCCCCTATTCTCCCCACACTTACCCTTTCTAGTATCTTCACTCAAGGTTAGTTAACTCCCTAACGTCGGGTTCGCTTTTGGTGGCAATTTATCCCCCGCTAACCCCTACGCGGTTTAACGGCACTCCTCTGGCGGCCTTAAGATAGTTTTTGTCTTTCCCTTGATTGGGCGATCAAGCTTACACCTCTTTGCTACCATAATCTGAGTAATTTGTCAAGGAAAAAGCAAAATTTCGTCAATAAACCCAGATAAGGTAGAACTACAGCACTACCCTGACAGCCTACCCGATCGAGGTTTTCTGAGTCCCCAAAAATTTTTTGTTAAAATTTGCAACATAACTTAACAATGTGTTACACTTCTTAACATAAAGCATACAAAAGGAGCCTCCCCATGACTGCCCGCGGCTACACCACCGAAGAACAAGGAAGACTGAATAATTTTGCTGTCGAACCGAAAATGTACGTTGATAGTTCCAGCAGTCTCGGTTTTACCAAAAACGCTGAAAAATTGAATGGCAGACTAGCCATGATTGGCTTTGTCTCTCTTTTAGCCATTGAATTGTTAACCGGTAAAGGAATTATTGCTTGGATTACCAGTCTCTAAGAATCAACAATCCCGTCGCGCTGTTCGGGGAGTTCAGTCCCCGTCCTAGCGGGTTGGTTTAGACCAAGTAAATGCCCTCAAAAACAGCTTTAGCAGGACCTGTCATGTAAACCCGGTTATCGGTTTGCGACCAGTGAATCTGAAGACAACCACCGGGGAGTTCCACGGTACAACGGCGATCGCATTTGCCCGTTAATAGGGCAGCCACCACCACAGCACAAGCACCGGTACCGCAAGCGAGAGTAATTCCCGCTCCTCTTTCCCAGACACGCATCTTCATATAATCTGGCGCGATTACCTCCACAAACTCCACATTAGTCCGTTGGGGAAAAACCGGATGATGCTCAAATTTGGGTCCGATAGTTTCTAGGGGAATAGAGGCCAGATCATCCACAAAAGTGACACAGTGGGGATTACCCATACTAACGCAAGTAACTAACCAATCTTTGCCCTCCACCTCTAGGGGAACCGCGAGGATTTTTTCAGACCCCTCGACTAAAGTGGTGGGGATTTCACTGGCTAGTAATTGCGGCGGTCCCATATCAACCGTTACCTGTTCATTGGCTTCTAAACGAGGAATAATCGTTCCTGCTAGAGTATGAATACGATAGGTGCGGCCAATGGTGTTGTTAGCCTCTAAACGGGCGATAAATTGGGCTAGACAGCGAATACCGTTACCACACATTTCCGGTTCCGAACCATCAGAGTTGAAAATTCTCATGGTGTAGTCGGTTGCTGCTTGGCCGGGAAGCGCAAAAATCACGCCATCGGCACCGATGCCAAAATGTCGATCGCACATAGCCACGGCCATTTCTGGTGTGATCAGGGGTTCGGGACTGTGACGGTTATCTATCAAAATAAAATCATTGCCCAGGCCTTGATATTTGGTGAAGGGGATTTTCATCGTCAATAAAAGCTACTCAACAGGAATAATAGAGGATAAACACCTCATCGATAAACTCATTATGTCTCAATTCGATCCTGGTCTGCCGAGTATTAAACAAGTACAGAGCTATATTCAAGAGAAACGGGAAGTAGAAATTAAGTTAAGCACCGATGATCTCCTCGTTGGTCGCATCCTTTGGCAAGATGCTAACTGTCTATACCTAGTCGATCACTACGATAAACCCACTTTAATTTGGCAACAGTCTCTAGTTTATTTAAGACCTAAAGCCTAGGGGGAAATTGGCGATATTTGGCTGTGGGATGCGTCCCGGACGCATCAAAAATTCAGTGCCAAGCAGATAGCTTTTGAGCAAATGTAGCGTCAGTTCGGGTTAAGGAGATTTGGCCGTGAATTCTAGCAAATAATTAGGTGGGATGGCGAGGATAGCATCAGAATTTCAGTTGCTGGAAAATTTGGGTTAAATTGCCCAATAAAGAAGGTCAGAGAATCCAGCAGAGCGATCGCCATCTAATTTTAGATATAGATTGCCGCTCAGAGGAAAAAGAATAAGGGACCTGCGCTTTGATAATGTACCTTTTGGGCGAACGCAGTTCGCCCCTACATTGTGGACAAAATCCGTTACTGTAGGGGCGCAAAGCTTGCGCCCTCCGATCGATTGGGATATTATTCCCACGCAAGTCCCTAAGCAGATTGTCTGCTAACAATTTGGGACATTGCTGTACATAACCTGTTATACTCTTGGGCAAAACGAATCCACCGCGATTATTATGCTGGAAAATCAGGTCATGGCAGATGCCGCCTCTAAGGAGCAGATACCTACTTTAGAATTATCGATCGTCATGCCCTGTCTCAACGAGGCGGAAACCTTGGCCACCTGTATCGGCAAAGCACGAGATTATCTGGAACGACACAAAATTGCGGGAGAGGTGCTAATCGCCGATAATGGCAGTAGCGATGGTTCCCAGGAAATTGCCACTAATTCCGGGGCGCGGGTGGTTCCTATCCCAGAAAGGGGTTATGGTAGCGCCCTGCGGGGGGGTATAGCGGCGGCCAAAGGTCAATACATTATTATGGGGGATGCCGATGATAGCTATGACTTCACCAATCTCTCGCCTTTCCTAGAAAAATTGCGACAGGGTTACGATTTGGTGATGGGCAATCGTTTTCAGGGGGGAATTAAACCAGGGGCGATGCCGGTATTGCATAAGTATCTGGGCAATCCTGTCTTGACTTGGTTAGGACGGTTATTTTTTGGTAGTCCCTGTGGTGATTTTCACTGTGGATTGCGCGGGTTTAGTAAACGGGCGATCGAACAATTGAACCTACGCACCACTGGCATGGAATTCGCCAGCGAGATGGTGGTGAAAGCATCCCTCTACGGTCTGAAAATTACCGAAGTACCAACCACTTTATCCCCTGACGGTCGCAGTCGTCCCCCCCACCTAAAAACTTGGCGCGATGGCTGGCGACATCTCCGATTTCTGTTAATGTATAGTCCTCGTTGGTTGTTTCTCTACCCCGGACTGGCTTTAATGTTTCTGGGATTTGTGGCGACGATTTGGTTTATTCCTCAACCGAAAGTTCACACCCTTCTTTATTCAGCCACAGCTTTGATTATTGGCTTTCAAATTGTCAGTTTTGCCATCTTCACAAAAGCTTTTGCTATCAGCGAAGGTTTATTACCAGAAGACCGAAAATTAAGACGATTTTTACGTTATATTAATCTGGAGGTGGGATTGATCATTGGCGTAATTTTATTTTTACTAGGTATAGGCGGTTCGGTGTATGCTTTATATACTTGGAATGCACAACTTTATGGAGCCTTAGACCCTGCCGTGACCATGCGGATTGTCATTCCTTCCGTAACCGCTCTAGCCTTGGGAGTACAGGTGATTTTTTCTAGTTTTTTCTTAAGTGTTTTGGGACTAAAGAGAGGATAGAGCGTTTCTCAGATACATGAGGTTCGTTCTGGCATCTGAAATACCTGATTAGCAAGGATTATTCCGTGCTTCACTTTAACCAGAAAGGCTGTAAGAGAAAGCAATTTGTCCTCAACCGGAGAAAACCACTCCTATTCAGCCTAATCAATGCTGTCCAACTCCATTAAAACTATCAACAACTATCCCCAGAAGTCTTGCATTGAGGTTATTTCAAGGTTAGTAATTTACTAAAAATCCTCTTGTGATATAATCGGCACGACAAGGCAATTATTAAGCTAACCTTTAGTCCAGGTAGTAATTATGACTATTAACAAAAAATTGTTGAGGAGATTTCTACACGATTATCCCTTTCAGCCCGCAACTGCTGTCTGGAGAGCGACAGAAATAGATCATGTGATAGCCTATCCCTTTCCCGAGGGATTTGGTCTCGATCTCGGTTGTGGTGACGGACAACTGACCCAAATCATTTTAGAATCTGTCGGGACAAGAAGCATGGTCGGTATAGATATAGACCCTCAAGAAGCGGCTTTAGCCGAAAAATCAGGAATTTACGAACGAATTCACATTACTCCCGCCGATCAAATTCCCGAAAAAGATTCCTGTTTTGATTGGGTATTTTCCAACTCAGTTTTAGAACATATACCTAATCTAGATGATGTGATCGCGGAAGTGTCTAGACTATTAAGGCCTGGTGGTCAATTTTTGTTAACCGTGCCAGGAGATAAATTTCACCAATGTTTGGGCGGCCCTGTGTTACCGTGGGTTTCTCTGGAAGAATATAGACGGGAAGTGGACGAGCGCTTTGCCTGCCTGCGATATTGGAGTGTAAAAGATTGGGAAAATCATCTTCTTCCTCATGGTCTTCAAATTGAACGGGCTACAGAATATCAGACCGCCAGCGAAGTAAGAAGATGGGAAACAATCGCCCGTTATACGTCAGGTATCATTTACGGATTGATGAAACGCAGTAAACAGCCGATCGAAATTCAGCGCTCTTTGGGAGTTAGAAAAGCGAGTGCTAAAATGCCTTGGTTTTTAGCCCGTATTCTCGCTAACTTGCTGAGCTTTAATCTAGATAAACATGATTCTAGAAAGGTGGAATTAATGGGAGGATTGATGATTTTGGCTCGGAAGATCTAAAAGAATATGGGCGAACGGATTACCGCACTATCCATTCAGTTGCGGTGATCGATTCACTTCACGTTTAGCTATTACATACCGCTTATAACCTCCTATGTGCTATTTCCGCCCGCTTTTCCTTCCCTCGATCATGTCGGAGTACAAAATCAATAACTTATCTTTAAATCAATGACATGGAAAATTATCGATATAGTGGCTTTGATTATCTTCGAGGAATTGCCTGTGTGTTAGTCGTTCTGTGGCATTCTGGAGGATTAGACTTTTTACTATCTTTCGAGTTTATAAGAGAACTTACCCGTGTTTTTTATTATAACTTTTGTCTATTGTCGGTTCCCATTTTCTTTCAAATTTCTCTATTTTTGACCTATAGTAAAGGCGCAAGCTTTCAATATATCAAGAATAGAAAAGTTCCGCAGTTATTAAAAATATATTTTTTTTGGACGATTCTCGGAGCGATTGCGATATATATTCTGGGTGGCAGGATAACTTTCCCCTTTTCCCGAGGGCTTGTCGGATCGATCATGTGGTTATTGCGAGGTGGAATCCGAATCGAACTATATTTCTTGGTATCTTTAATCCTAATCACCTCTTTAGTTTTTTTGAATCAATTTGTTTTTAGAGAAACAAAAAAATCTCTCAAATTACAGTTGATTTTACTACTATTGTCTTCGTCTCTCCTGTATATATATAAATTTGATTACTGGAATCCCTTGAACTTTATACCTTATATATTCTCATCTTTAATTATTTATGAATTTAGTAAAAATAGGATGTTTCTTGCCTCCACAACAAAAACAAGGACGATTAGCATATCGTTTTCGATTCTATTCATCCTGCTATCTATTGTAGAGTGGTTATGGCTATATGATCCGAAAGCTCAATTCTTGCTGCCGCCATACTCCCGAATCTCTTTGGTTATAGGAAGCTCTTTGATTTTATACCTGTCCTTAAAAATAAAACATAAACCTCAAGGTTTCCTGCTGCTTATTTCGAGTTATTCCCTGGGGATTTACTGTATACATTTTAATTTTATATACCCAGTCAACTACTTCAACCGACTATGGAACAACCTTTGGCCAAGTTTACCTGCAAAGCTAGAAAACAGTCTGACTTTTCTGACAATATTACTGCTATCCATCTTTTTGGTTTTCCTGTTAAGAAGGATCAAAATACTCAAGGGACTTACCTAACTATTGATGGTGAAAATTACCCAACTTCATCTTTCATAAATTAAACAAATATTATGGGGGAATTGACTGAATAATCTGAATCGTTCTGGAAATCATGTTATACTACAGTGGCTCAGGGTAATTGATTGAAATTGTCTTTTGTCACTCCCAGAGTCAGAAGGTCAAGTGAGCATCTAGAAATCTAGGATTTTCTCTCGATCGATCAGAACGATAAATTTAAACCGTTGTCTGCTAGAAATTAAAATATATCTCGAACTGTAGCGTCTAAGGAGTAATTAAAAAATGAAAGCGATCTGTCAATTATGTGATAGTGATCGGTCACGTCTCGCTTTTGTTAAAAACGGGTATGCTCATTTTGCTTGCTGTGATTGCGGTTCCCTGTATGTTTATCCCCGACCTAGTTCGGCTGAACTGCTCGAATTTTATCGACTCGAGCAGGGAAACCATCTGTCTCAATCCTGTTGGCAAGAGTCCCATAAACATAGCTGGGATTTATGGAAACATACTTTACAAGTCGCTAGAAATAAGGCTGGTTCTGGAAGACTTTTAGATATTGGATGTGGTAGTGGTGAATTTTTGCGTTTCGCTCAAAAAATGGGCTGGTGGGATGTGGAAGGAATTGAAGTAATTCCTGAAATTGCCGATATTGCAGGTCAGTTAACTGGTGCCAAAATTTATACTTCCGACTTTTTAGAAACTCCTTTAGCCGAGAATTCCTATTCGGTCATTACCCTCTGGGACGTGATCGAACATCTTAGTAATGTTCCGATGGTTTTAGAACGAATTTTTTCCTTACTTAAACCTGGAGGAATTGTCATTATAGGAACGGTGAATCAACAGGGAATTTCGATGCGCTTCTTTAAAGAAAAATCCCTAACTGTCATGCCACCAGAACACCTAACCTTTTTTACGAGTAAGGGGATGCGGCAAGCCTTAAAAAATCAGCATTTTACAGGTATAATGTGTTGGTCATGTATGATTTACTTGCGAGAATGGACTCGTTTTCTTTCTCGAACAACATCCAACAATACTGGAGATATAAAGGACTACGCAAATGTTCGCTCAACCTTGACCGATTCCTCTCTATTTTTACAGCTAATTCGAGTTACCAACGTAGGTCTAAAGATTACAAATCTAGGTGATGAGTTAGTCGCTACTGCTCAAAAGGGAAAATTATAAAGTAAATGAAAAAGAGAAAAAATTGGTTGTTGCGAGACATTTATAGCTGGAAGTTCTTGCGATTTGTATTAGTGGGTTCCTTGGGATATATTTCGTCGATATTGATAATTTATTTGCTCACAGAAAAGCTAAAATTACATTACATAATATCTTGGCAAGTCGCTTGGTTTTTTAGTAATTTACTAACTTTTTCTATTAATAAACTTTATACTTTTAATAGTAAAAAAAGAAATTTTGGGTTCGAGATATGGCGATATTATTTAGTCAATTCATCTAGTTTGTTCTTTGCTATAATTGGTGTTTATGTTATGGTAGAAGCTTTTCGAGTAAATTACCTAATTGCGAGTGTTTTAGTTTCTCTAATTTCTCTGTTCTATAATTTTATACTACATAAAAAATGGAGTTTTAAGTAACCGATGAAAATAGCGATTATCTCGGAAGTATTCTTGCCAAATATTGGCGGAATGGAAATTCGATATAAAGAATTAGGTCGTACCCTAGTAAAGATGGGTCACCAAGTCGAATTGTACACCTTTCGCTTAAACAAATCCGATCCAGTTCAAGAAAATATTCACGGCATCATCGTCCATAGAATCACTAATGCTTTCCGTTACTTTACCAGCATTTGGGGATTACGAAACTATCCAGATGTTCTTTTTTTCACTCTCGCATTGTTACAGCGTAAAAAAGAACTAGAAGATTTCGATATTGTTCTCTTCAACAAATGGCCAGTCATCCCTTCTCTTGTGTTACCGAGCTTTATTAACAATAAGTTCGTGGTAGATTGGTGTGAGATATATGACAATCGTTTTTGGGACTTTATTTATCGTTTAATTACCTCTCGTAGAGAAATGTTACACATCTGTGTGAATCAAAAAATTTGTGATATTCTTCAGGAAAAGTACAAAGTAATCCCTCGAAGAACTAGAGCCATTCTGAGTGGCATAGATTCTCGAAAGTTCACCTGCAATATTGACAAAAAGCAAAATAAGAAAATTTTATTTTTAGGTAGGCTCGCCAAGCATAAAAACCCCGAGTTAGTCATTAAAGCTTTTCTAAAAAAATCCTTAAATACTCAAGGTTATTACCTCGACATCGTAGGAGGGGGGCCTTTATATAGCGAACTCAAAAAACACTACGATGGCAGCAATAACATTACTATTCATGGGACTGTAGATGAAGTCGACAAAGAGAATTTTCTCAAACAGGCGAGTTTATTAGTCCTACCGTCTCGGCGAGAGGGATTTCCCGTGGTTTGTGCGGAAGGGTCGGCTGCAGGTACACCAACTCTCACCGTATTGTATCCTGATAACGGAACCGTGAACGTAGTCACTCAATTCGGCATCGGTTGGATCGCCAACCCTAACTTGAACGAATTAGCGGATAAGATCGAGCGATATGGAGATATGGATTATTGGGAATGGCTGCCCGTATCCCGATGGTGTGTTGAGCGGGCTAATCAGACTTTTGATTGGTCGATCGTCGCCGAAGAATTCTTAAGCTTCATCAGTGACTCGAATTCTAAAAATTATTAAATACTGGAACTGAGTCTAGAAAAAGTTGCCTAAGAGATCATGAACAGAAAATTTGTTTTGATAACAGGAGTTGCTGGGTTTTTAGGTCGATATATCGCTAGGCATTTCTATCAGCGTGGCTGGCAAGTAATCGGCATAGACACCTCGTCGCCTGAAAATGCACCGAGTGGAATTCTGAAACATTATTATTCTTTTAGGTTACCCAGCAAAGATGAATTAAATACCTTGCTCGATCAATACTCTCCCGATGCCTGTATTCATTGTGCTGGACGCGCTTCAGTCGGTCTTTCGATGAGCGAACCATCGGCAGATTTCTACGCGAATACCCTAGTAACTTTCGAGATGCTAAACGCCTTACGCCTTTACGCTCCTAGGTGTCGATTTATCTTTTTGTCCAGTGCGGCTGTTTACGGAAATCCAAGTTCTTTACCGATAGAAGAATCGCAAGGTTCTTCTCCTCTGTCTCCCTATGGATTTCATAAATTCTATAGCGAAAATCTTTGTTTAGAATTTTCTAAAATTTACAGTATTCCCACAGCTAGTTTACGAATTTTTTCCGCTTACGGACCAGGATTACGCCGTCAGGTAATTTGGGATATCTGTCAGAAAATTTTGAGCCAGAATCGATTAACTTTACAGGGTACAGGTCAAGAAAGTAGAGATTTTATTCATGCCGTCGATATTGCGAGAGCTACAGAAATTGTGATTCATTCCGCTCCTATGCGTGGGGAAGTATATAATCTAGCTAACGGGGAGGAGTGGAAAATTTCCGAGATCGCCGAACTGGTTTTACGAGCTATGGGGGTAGAGTATCCGATCAATTTTGACGGGACGTCAACTCCTGGCAATCCTCTTCGATGGCAGGCTTCGATCGCCAAGTTACAAGGACTAGGTTTTTCTCCCTCTATTAACATAGAACAGGGAATTACTACTTTCTGTAATTGGTGTCGAGCGGAATGGCAAGGACTAGAGTAAAAATCTTTTTAGAAACTTTACAGAAGATTATGCAGACAAAGAACTCGTATTTTTTAGATTTAACTCCTCTAAGAGAATTGATGCTTTCCAGAACCTTCTGGTTCAGTCTCAGCATCGTATTCTCTATTTTGTACAGTATCTTATTCTTACAAATCGCTTTCGGTAGCGAGTACAGTATTCAGGATGACGGACGCCGTAGTATCGTTTGGATGATGCGCTTCTCCGATTCAGGGCTTTTTCCCGATGATTTCCTGATGAACTATTATCAATGGGCGACTCCTTCGGCCTTAGCAAGTCTTTATAAATTGATGTCAATGGTGGGGATAAACGCCATAGTTTTTAATAAGCTCCTACCGATCGCCCTAGGTTTAATATCTACCATTTATTGCTATCGAGTCTCCCTACAAATTCTGCCCGTACCTTTGGCTGGATTTATCTCTACACTATTTCTCAATCAAAATCTGTGGTTAAAAGATGATTTAGGTTCCGGTACTCCGAGGGGCTTTTTAAACCCTCTTTTCTGGCCTTTATCTATTACTTACTTCGCTCTTTCACGATTCCTTGTTTACTCTCTTTAATTTTACTGGCTTTCGAGACTGCTTAGAACCCTATAACTTGTTATTCTATGAAAAACTTCGCCAAAGATATATCGACTTGATCGAGGCCCAATATAGTCCCGATCTGACTGCCGTGCAGAAATTTATCCAGAAAAATAACATTCGTTGAAGGTACCTGGAAGGATGAATTGGGTAGTTATCCAGTAGGCAGTTGGCTAAGATACCCCCCCAATTGCCCCTACAGTCCTTCCTCAACAACAGGTTGTCTCATTTACGTTAAAACCTATCCTGTTACTGATACAACCGCCAGATTTGTGGTCGGTGATGATTTCCAATATCCTCAAGCAATCTGAAGCAACCATCTATGGGATTGAGGGTAGGACGTAGAGCCAAAAAAGACAGGCAGAGAGCCTGTCTAGAAAACCAAACAAATTACCTATCAGTTGGCCAAAAATAGGGAGTTTTTTGCGTCAAATTTCCAAGCAATACCATCGGGATCTCTGATGCGACTCCAATCGGCGAATTCTGTTTCGGATTTATTTTTCTTGTTTCTACCCAAAACGGCTGGGGTAACTCCTAAACGTTTAGCCAAATCCGCCAAACTCATCGATGAGATGGTTTCAGATACAGAGGTTAGTGATTCTTCCCTAACTTCTGCTTCTGACTGGAACAAAGAACTGGCAGAACTGTTCAAACTAGGATTAATTATCTCCTCCGGTTCTTGAATTACCGTTTCTTGAACAGCGATTGCTGCGGTATTTTCTTCCTCTTTTTCCTCAAATAATTTACCTAAATTAGTCAGAGGTTGGGAGGAGGAAATAACAGGAACCTCCGGGACAGAATTTTCGCTTTTCTCGGCCACAATCAGGGGGGATTTAGCCTCCTGCGATGGCTCTAAATTGGTCAGAGGGGATCTCGAGGCAGTAATCGCAGGAACTTGTTTTTCCTCTATTTCTTCTAAAGAGGGGTCACTCTCATCAAAAATACTACCCAGGGTACTGGCGGTGATAAAGTAATAGGCCATACCCTTATCGCCTACAGCTTTTTTTTGCGCTCCAAATTCCTCAGCTTTTCTGTCTAAAAATTGTCTGGCTAATTTGGCCGTGAGATTGGCTTTTGCCGATAGGTCAATCGGGGTGAGACAACCTTGATTGTCCTGTAAAAGTTGATTGAAATAGGGGTTAATCACCGTCGATAATTTTGACCAGCGATAGTCTTGCCACACCTTGACTGCCAGAGTTAAGAGGAAGACAAGTAGGATCAATGGCCAAGCGGTAAAAACAAGGATGATTAGCACCGCTAGGGGGATGATGATGACGAGAAACCCCGCCGTTTGACGATCGATAATTTTTCCAGTCATAATTTCATAAGCTGCCAGAATTAAAATTCTTAATGGCTAGTTTGACTATCTCCTGCCATAAGTGTATATGACCAGTTTAGGCTTTATTGGTCACGCCGGTTAGTTCTAGTCGTTCAAACATGGCAAATCTTGCTTTCAGGGCCAGAGAATCATCAAGTTTTGTTAAAAAAATCGGTTTTTGATACTTTTGTTCTAAAGCTTTTTGGATTAACCAATCGGCTAAAAAGGGATTTTTGGGTAGTAGGGGACCGTGGGCATAGGTAGCGATCGCATTGTGGTAAAATGCTCCTTCATAACCGTCCTCTCCGTTATTTCCGTAGCCAGTAATCACCTTTCCTAAAGGAGAAACGGTCTGTAAATAGGTACGACCCCCGTGATTTTCAAAGCCAATTACTAGCGGTTTTTCCCCTGTCATAGCTTTAATTTCCTCCGCTAAGGGAGAGGCAGTAATTTCAAAAACCACGTTACCGATACAGCGTTTTGCATTGGGACCAGGATGTTTACTTACTAGGTCTAATAATCCTAATCCTTCGATTCTTTGACCGAAAGCTGGTTCGTAATAATGCCCTAATAATTGTGGGGAACCACAGGTAAAAACCCCCGGTATTCCTGCCGATAATTGTTCTTTCATCGCCGCCGCTTTTTTCCCCTGTAAATCCCGCATAACGATCTCCTGTTGCCGATCCTGCGCCCCACCCCCAACAATTATATCTACTTGATAAAATGTCTCGGCTTCTGTTTGAGCATCTAGGGGAATAATTGTCACAGCAATATCACGCCATTGACATCTTCTTTGGATAGTAATAACATTACCTCGATCGCCGTAGGTACTCATTAAGGTCGGATATAACCAGCCGATTTTTAGTTCTAGTTCTTGCATAATTTTTTAGTGGATTAGGAAATGGGGAAATGGGGAAATGGGGGAATGGGGGAATGGGGAAATGGGGAAATGGGGAAATGGGGAAATGGGGGAATGGGGAAATGGGGAAATGGGGGAATTCAACTAACACCCCAACACCTAACACTAATCTTCACTCTTTTCTAATTTCTACAAAATCTTTCGACCTGTGAGAATCTCTCTTACTTCTAACATAGCAGAATAGGTGGGTAAAATATGTAAAGTTTCCTCATTTTTGGTGTTCTTAAGGGCAATTTGGATCGCTTTTTTCAGATCGGATTCAACAACTAAATTAACGGGATAAGCGAGACTATCCTGACTATATTGTAAGCGCAAAGCCATGTCATAAAGTCGATCACCTGTTACCACTAAAGTTGTTCCCAAACGGGTTAATTTTTCCGTATCCACATCCCAAATCCAAGAAACATCCGTCCCGTCGGGGATGCGATCATTGAGAACTAAGAGAGTAGTAGAAGACTTTTCTTTCTGTAAAATATCAGCCACTGCGCGAATTGTTTCATTCATACCCACGGGATTTTTGGACAGTAAAATTCTAACTTTTTTACCCTCAATTTCTAATTCTTCCGCTCGACCAAAAGCCGCTTTAAAACCCTGAACTGTCTCAAAAATTTCTCGATCTTTAATCCCCAATTCCTGGGCTACTAAACCCGCAGCCAAAGTATTATATTTATTATAAACACCGATTAATATCTGCGGCCAATCGTGACTATGAAAAGCAGGACTACTCTTTTTAAAGCCACAACTAGGACAACTAAAATCCCCTAAATGGGAGAGATAAACCCCGCGATAATCCAAAGAAGCACCACATTTAGGACAGTAAATAGAATCGACAGCGTGGGGAATTTCTTCTAGATATAATTCTGGCTCACTTAAGCCAAAATATACAACTCTTTGGGGCAGTTGTTGACCCAAATGGGAAAGAGTCGGATCATCAGCATTGAGAATCACTAAAGTATCGGTGGGTAGGGGAGATATGGCTCCTTGCCAACGGCGACTAATCGTATCCACTTCCCCATAGCGATCGAGTTGATCGCGAAACAAATTAAGAGCTAAAATAGCGCGAGGACGACAATCTTTTAAAACCAAAGGGAGAATATTTTCATCCACTTCTAAAATGGCATAATCAGCCTTTAAAGTGCCGAATAAATTGGCATCGGCTAATAAAGCAGTGATTAAACCATTAATTAAATTTGCCCCAGTGGTATTATGGGTGACTTTTGCCCCCTGACGCTCTAGAATAGTTCTTAGGAGTAGGGAAGTGGTAGTTTTTCCATTCGTGCCAACCACCAAGATTACCCCCCCTCGGACTTGCCCACAAAGTAGCGGCAACAAACGGGGATGGAGACGACGGGCAATTTCCCCCGGCAAGACGCTGGCAGCCCCTAAACGGAGTCCTTTAACCACAGCAGTAACGGTTTTAGCCACCGCTACGGCTATCCCTAAACGGATACGATCAAACAATTGCATGAAGTGAGATTCTTATAGCTGTTTCGTGATTTTACCCCTAAAAGAAGACCCGTAAACGGGGTAAGTTCCCATTGATTCTTTCCTACTGACAAAAAAGACAGCCTATAATATAGGTAAGTTTGGGGCCGATTCTACCGCACACCACATTTTAGGGCTAGAGCTTATGGGTTTATTGACAAGATTGGGGATTTCACTGGGATTACTCGCCCTAGGTGGTACTGTGGGTGTGCTAGGAAATCAGTATTTAAGCAGAAAAGCACCCCTAGAGGTAAATAAACCGCCGGCAATCCTCCCCGCTTCCCTCTCTCTCCCTGTTATTCCCCAAACCGACGGCAATGTTAATTTTATCGCCCAGGCCGTGCAGAAAGTCGGGCCGGCGGTGGTGCGGATTGACTCGGCCCGGGAAGTGGCCGACCAAATTCCCGAAGAATTTAAACAGCCCTTTTTTCGGCGCTTTTTTGGTAATGAAGTGCCGATTCCCAAGGAGCATTTAGAACGAGGAACCGGTTCTGGGTTTATTGTTAGTACAGATGGACTGCTTTTAACTAATGCCCATGTGGTGGAAGGGACAACCCAAGTAAAAGTGACTTTGAAAAACGGTCAAATCTATCAGGGTAAAGTTCTGGGGGTTGACAATATGACCGATGTGGCCTTGGTGAAAATTGAGGCGGAAAATTTACCGACGGTGACTTTTGGCAAGGCCGAAACTTTAATCCCAGGGGAGTGGGCGATCGCAATTGGCAATCCCCTAGGCTTAGATAATACGGTGACAGTGGGCATTATTAGCGCCCTAGGACGCACTAGCAGCGAAGTGGGGGTTCCCGATAAACGGGTTCGTTTTATCCAAACCGATGCCGCTATTAACCCCGGCAATTCCGGCGGCCCGTTGCTAAACGCCAAGGGGGAAGTTATCGGCATTAATACGGCAATTCGGGCCGATGCCCAGGGTTTAGGGTTTGCCATTCCCATCGAAACCGCCCAAAAAGTGGCGGGACAGCTATCTAGCAAGGGTAAAGCGGAACATCCCTACATCGGTATCCACATGGTGACGCTAACCCCAGAATTACGGCAGCAATTGAACGAAACTAAAGAATTAAACTTTAATATTGACCAAAATGAAGGGGTAATCGTCCTGCGAGTGGTGGAAAATTCCCCCGCCCAAAAAGCCGGGATGCAAGCGGGTGATATTATCGAAACTGTGGCAGGAAACCCCGTTAAAACCGCCGCCGATGTGCAGCAAGGTGTAGAAACCAGTGCGATCGGTGGTAATCTGGAAATCGAGATTAACCGCAGGGGTAAACAACAAACTCTCACCGTTCAACCGGGGGTTTTTCCCAGCAAAACTAGCGATTAAACTACTTTCAACCGGTCAAGGGGGGACCCCTTACCCTACACTGGGAGGAGAGAGAATAGCAGCGGAGCGATCAAAATTGAGGCAGCGGTTACACTTAAAACTATCAATTGGGCGCGGGGCTGCCCTCCTCATCGGTTTGCTGGGATTAACGGCCTGTCAACCCCCCGATCCGCCGACAATTTCGCCGACAGAATCGCCTAAAATCGAGGAAACTGGCCGCTTAATTCTCAATAATGCCACCTTAGAACAGGCTAACCCCTCGGGACAACCCCTCTGGAAAATTCAAGTCAAAAAAGCTACCTACACCCAAGACCAAAAAATTGCCCGTCTGGAAAATATCAAGGGTAATATCTATCAAGAGGGGAAAGTAGTTTTACAGGTTAGTGCTGACCGCGGTGAAGTTTACAAGGAAGGCCAGGAAATTCTCCTCAAAGATAATATTGTGGCTGTAGATCCCCGCAATAAGGCCATTATTAACGCGCCGGAATTGCGTTGGCTACCCAAGGAAGGTATTTTAATCTCCCCCAAAGGGATCAAAGGTAGTCATCTACAACTAGAAGCTAAGGCCCGCCAAGGACGCTACGACACGCGCCAAGAAAAACTAGAATTACAAGGTCAAGTGGTGGCTACCGCCAAGGAATCCCGTGTCGTCCTGCAAACCGAGCGCCTGTACTGGGAAATTCCGCAACAGGTCATTAGTACCGATCAAAAAGTCGCTTTTGATCGCTATATTAATAAAACTATTATCGATCGCCTTACTGCTATCGGCGGTCGTTGGGAAAGAAAAAATAATCAGGTTATCCTGCAAGAAAACCTCGAATATCGCTCTTTAGAACCACCTTTACAGATTTCTGGTTCTCAGGCAATTTGGAACTATCAAAATCGTACCTTAACTTCCGATCGCCCCACGGAAATTTTTCAATATCAAGATCAAATCACTATTACTGGTAATCGTGTGGTGGTGGAATTAGGCAATCGCATCGCTTATCTCAAGGATGGGGTTAAGGGAATTAATCAGAAAACTGGGGCGCAATTGTATAGTCAGATCTTAACTTGGAAAATGTCGGAAAAAATTGTCGAGGCCGAGGGGAATATTATCTATGAACAACAGGAACCAAAATTTAATCTCACTGGCGATAAAGCGATCGGCACTTTAGAAGATAATAACATTGTTGTTACCAGTAGCTCCCCCGATCGAGTTGTCACCGAGATTTATCCCCGTTAACAGGGAAAAATTAACCAAAAAAAACTCTCCCCAGAAAAGGGAGAGAGGGGGGGTAAATATTTAAAAGCTTACCATTTGAGCAGGTTAAACTGTTCCATATCGATGGTGTCGCGGTTACGATAGATAGTCAGGATAATCGCTAAACCCACGGCTGCTTCGGCTGCCGCTACGGTAATCACGAAAATAGTAAAAATTTGGCCTCGGATATTAGCGGGGTCAAGATAGTTGGAAAAACCCATTAAGTTAATGTTAACAGAATTGAGCATCAATTCGATCGACATTAAAACCCGGACAGCATTGCGACTGGTGACTAAACCGTAAATTCCGATACAAAATAAAGCCGCCGCTAATAACAAATAATACTCTAACTGAATCTGCATGATACCTCTTTCTTTTGTCCTATTTAGGGGCGGTTAATTCTCTAGGTCGTTCGGGTAATGTTAAGGCTGTGGCCGTAGGTTCTTCAGCTTTTAGGGTAGGGATAAGGTCGCGACGAGCTAAAATAATTGCTCCGACCATGGCCATTAATAATAGCACGGAAGCTAATTCAAAGGGTAGCAGGAAATCACTAAAGAAATGCTTACCGATTTCTACTAAAGTATTAGTCACAACGGCGGGAGAAGTGGTAGAAATTGACCAAGGTGTGATTAAAACCATGGTCGATAACAGTACAAATAAACCCACACAAACTAAAGCAGTAGATGCCTGACGGATCCAACGTTTAGGAATATCAGAAAAGTCCTCTTGCTTGTTAACAAGCATAATAGCAAAGAGAATTAAAACGTTAATCGCACCCACATAAATTAGAATTTGTGCCGCCGCTACAAAATCAGCATTTAGTAAGAGATATAAACCGGAAATGCTGATAAAAACACCGCCCAATAAAAAGGCGGAATAAACGATATTAGATAATAGTACCACGCCTAAAGCTGTCCCGATTACTAGGGCTGCTAAAATGCCAAAAGATACTATTTGAACGCCCTCGGCTAAATTCACAGTAGTTTCATCTCCTTTTATGTTTGAGAGTTATTAATTATTAGTTATCAGCTTCTGAAGGCAAGAGGCAACAGGCAAGAGGCAAAAGACAGAATCTGGCAATTCTCCTACCTAAAAACCGTGACGGCTGATAGCTAACTGCTAATTAATCGGTAATTTCTTCCGGACGTTTACCGGCGCGTTGACTACCGGCGGGTAAATCGTGGGGTTCGATAACACCTTTAGGCAGATAACCTAATTCCCTCAGAGGTGTCACCATCGGGTCTTGGGTGACTTTGTAGGGTAAACGGCCTAGGGCGACGTTATCATAGTTTAATTCATGACGATCATAGGTCGCTAGTTCGTATTCTTCGGTCATGGACAAACAATTAGTCGGACAGTATTCCACACAATTGCCACAGAAAATACAGACCCCAAAATCGATACTGTAGTGTTTGAGTTCTTTCTTTTTAATTTCCTTGTTAAAAGTCCAATCCACTACCGGTAAATTAATCGGACAAACTCGCACACAAACTTCACAGGCGATACATTTATCGAACTCAAAGTGAATTCTACCCCGATAACGTTCCGAGGGAATTAACTTTTCGTAGGGATACTGAACGGTAATCGGACGACGACGCATATGATCGAAGGTAACGGATAAACCTTCGCCGATGTATTTCGCCGCTTGAATGCTACCTTTGGCGTAATCGCTGACTTGTTTGAGGATGTTAAACATGATGGTCAGAGGTATAGTAGGTTAACAGGGCAAAAAAGGAAATTAACCGCCAAAAGCAAAGGGAAAAGCTAGTTTTAGGGCGGCGGTAAGTAGTAGGTTAACTAAAGATACCGGTAAGAGGAATTTCCAGCCTAAATCGAGTAATTGGTCAATGCGAACCCGGGGTACAGTCCAACGCAAGAGAATGGCGATGAAGATGAGAAAATAGGCTTTTAATACCGTCATCGTAATCCCGAGGGAAGCGGTGATAATTTGTAGCCAGGGATTGGTTTCACTAACTCCCAACCAGCCGGCTAAAGCATTGACGGGGATAGGAAATTCCCAACCACCAAGATAGAGGACGGCGAAAACTAGGGCCGACAGCACCAGGTTAACGTAGGAACCCACATAAAAGAGAGCGAATTTCATCCCCGCGTATTCGGTTTGATAACCGGCGACTAATTCCTCCTCCGCTTCTGGTAAATCGAAAGGCAGACGTTCACACTCAGCTAAAGCGGCAATCCAGAAAATCAGAAAACCCACCGGTTGGCGCCAGATATTCCAGCCTAAAATGCCATAACCGGATTGTTGTTCGACAATATCAATGGTACTGAGACTATTAGACATCATCGCAATCGCTAATACCGATAAAGCCAAGGGAATTTCATAACTAATCGATTGCGCCGCCGCCCGCAGGCCTCCCAGCAAGGAATACTTATTATTTGAGGCATAACCCGCCATTAATAAACCAATGGGGGCAATACTGGACAAGGAAATCCATAAAAAGATCCCTACGTTTAGGTCAGTAATCAGCAGATTTTGACCGAAGGGGACGATGAGGTAGGAGACAAACACTGGCATCACCACCAAAATCGGCCCAAAGAGGAATAACCAAGGGTCAGCCTTAGCGGGGACGACATCTTCTTTAAAGACTAATTTCAGACCGTCGGCGACCGGTTGTAAAACGCCCAAGGGTCCTGCGTATTCTGGCCCGATACGCTGTTGGACGGCGGCGGAAATTTTCCTTTCTAACCAGACGCAGACTAAAACCCCCACTGTGGCGGCTATAATCATCAGGAACATGGGTAAAGGCATCCAAATCGCTTTAGCCAGTCCTCCACTTAATCCCAAGTCTGTTAGGGATTTAATGAAACTTTCTTGTAAATCTATGCCTTGATTCATATTTGGCGATCGCTGTACTGTCGATAGTTCGGCATGGTTTGAAGATTTTTAAGCAAATCTTATAGCCTAGTATACAGTTAGTCGGTCTGAGGGTTATCAGAAAGTGATAAAGGCTTCAATTCTTAGAGCCAAAGAGAGCCAAGGCATCTTGAGTCCCCGTGCGAGAATAGCTATTAGTCAATAGCTAGACTCTGAATCTATCAATGTTACTAGCTGTTTCTTCGGGACGAAAACCTCGGCTAGTTACCAAATTATTCACAGGAAAAAAATCTAGTTAAGTAGCTGGTTATAATTAAATTTAAAATGGATTTTAGGTTCGATCCCCCCTGCCCCCCTTGATCTATCCATTAGTCACATCTTTCTTAACATAAAATTTGACAAAAAGAGAAAAGTGTGCCAGATGGCTCAAGGGGGTTCTATGGGGGGACTAATTTGATGAGATAGTTTCCAAGTCTGGCTGATATCATGTAACCTTCGCAGTCCCAACCAAATAGTTTTAACACCTGGTTCACCGTCACCTTTTCTACCTAAAAACCCCCCAAGAGAAGCAATCATTCTGACCGCTTCT
>NZ_JBHFLL010000316.1:0-14242 GCF_041928595.1 Microcystis sp. BLCC-F209 | reverse complement strand
TTCTTGAAATTGTCTCTCTTCCACTGGATTTAGATTGAGATAAGTATCAATAAATCCAGAAATTAATTGCATTTTCGCAGGATTTAACCTTAAAGTGATTAACAAGCGCAGACATTCCGCTTTTACCTTGGCTCGCTCTTTCTCGGCAATGTTCATCTTCGCCATCAAAGCTGAAGCAACCGGATTCGGTTGATTAAGAAAATCTCGCCAATTTAATCGATTTAACTGCACTACTTGATAGTTAAATTCTAATACCTTAAAATCAGGAAAATCGACTACATATTGACTAATCGCTTCTCTTTTTGGCTTTGAATAAGAAAAAATTACAATGGGATAAATCGGTAAGACAAATTTCTCATGAAAGCGAGCAAAATAAGTAAACATTCGCCGATTAAACCCCTGGCGGGAACTTTCCTGCGCCTCCACATGAATCAGAAAAAAAGATTCTTTTCCTCGAAACTTAACTTGTGCGACTAAATCGCTTTCATGTCTTTCTCCTTCCGTGACATCGGTAAATACTTCTTTGTCTAAAAAAGTAATCGAGTCCCTATCTAAATAATCTATCAATTGAGGGAAAAACAACTCGATAAATTCGACAAAAAAGGTGGAGATTAACTCCTTAAATAAGCGATCATGGTCAATATTATTAGTCATGTAATATCATCTTAACTAATCTGAGTGATGAATGACTACTCTTCTGTATTGTATTCTGAAAAGTCGGTTTTGGCAACGGATTGTTATGACCTCACCCCCTTAACCTACGAAAAGAGGGGAATGCTTCCGGCAAAAAACCCCACAGAAAACGGGTTTCTTGAAGAAACCCGTTTTCTCGAGAAAAAAAACTGGAGCGAGCGCTTTTCGCCACCCCAGTGCTGTCACGGAATTCAATTCTGTATCTAAATTAACACATTATTGGCAGCAAGCATGATTAAGGAAATTGGAAATTTTTCCCAAAGGGGTTTCCAAAGGCTGTAACCTTGACTGACAGGGGATTTCGAGCCTGATAAGGCCAAAGTTTTTGGAGTCTATCCTCGAAAATTAAACCTCGGCGCTGAGATGTTCACCCAGATGAACGGTTTTCACCCATTTTAAACGTTTAGGACGCAAAGCCATCCGCAGGCTGACACTGGGAATAATAATAAACCAGTGCATCATATAAATCATGCCGCGAATGGTTTGAGCAAGGATGTCTAAACCGAGAGCGAAAGTGAATTTTCTACCCGTATTGACTCGGATTAATCCTGTCACCATACCCCAGAGAGAAAGGGAAAGAGCCAAACCAGTTAAAGGCGTTAAAATCGGAGCTTGGTGCTGGGTAATTGTGATTAAAAGATCGGGAATAGCGGCCGCAGGTAAGATATATTGAACGAGCAAAAAAGCAATTAAATCAAACTTTTTCGGCCAAGGCATGGGAGACTTTAAAATCGCTTTCCAATAGTCGAGATAACGCTGAAAACCACCTTCGGCCCAGCGATTGCGCTGATGCCATAAAGCGATCGCAGTTGTCACCCCTTCTTCCGCTACTGCGGGAAAATTTAAGACATTAATTTTCCAATTATCGATATGGAGACGAATAGTTAAATCAAGATCGTCGGTGATCGTTTGTTCATTCCAACCCCCGCAACGATTTAAGGCACTACGACGGACAAATTGACCATTTCCGCGCAATTCTCCGATCCCTCCCACCGCGATCCGTTGCTGTTGGAAACAGCTATCAAAGATCATTTCTACCGCTTGTCCCTTTGTCCAGAAGTTTTCGGCGGCATTGGCGATCGCTTTTCGCACCTGTACCGCACCCACTTCTCCATCGTCGAACATCGGGACGACATGACGGAGTAAATCGGAGGATAATCCCGCATCCGCATCGAATACGCCGATAATTTCCCCGTTAGTTAGGGATAAAACCTGATTCAAGGCGCCGGATTTGCCACCTCCGGCATTAGCAGGACGATGGAGAATTTTTAATTGGGGATATTCTAAAGCAAGGCGATCGAGAATCGCACCCGTGTTGTCGGTGCTATAGTCATCGACGATCCAGACTTCTAACTTATCTTGGGGATAGTCTAGATGACAGAGATAATTAACCAGTTTCGTGATTACGGTTTCTTCATTTTTGGCCGCTACTAAGAGAGAAACCCTGGGGACAGAGGCTAAATCCTGATCCAGTAAGGGAATTGGCGGCGTTTCCGGTTTGGTGAACAGCAGCCGCAAAGCTTGCCCCGATAGTACCATAGTTAGGGCGATAATTGCCCAATAACCCCAACTAAGCCAATGAAGTCCGATAATTATTGTCCAGATCGCCATGAGGCTAAAAGCTGCTTTCTGTCTGCGTCCCGATCGGCCTTGAAAAATTTCGCTTCTAAATTCGTCCTCCTCGTCTTCGGGATCGGACCAGTCAGATAGGAGGGAACCAATCGGGTCTAATTCTTCATTATCATCCTCTTGCGACCAATAATTTTCTGCCATAATCGACTCAGGTTAAGTAACTTTTCAAGTAGACGCTTGTTTCTTGCTTTATCTTACCGAAAATTGTTAAAATTTTTAACAGAATCTTAAGTTTTTTCGGCAAAGAAACCCTAGTTTTTCAAGCTATTGGTTTTTTTTCCCCATAAATGCGCTTTTTCGGCTAAGATTGCTTTGTTTACATTCGTTGAGAAAATTTAACATTTATCCCCTATGTCAAACCTGCTCCTCTGTGTCGGACTGATTTGTGGCTCAATTATTTGGGTGGAGATCGTGCGTGATTGCTATCATGCTCTAGCCCACCATTGGCAGCCCCTTTATCGTCTGCACGTCTGGCATCATCGGGTTTTTCGTCCCGATCTGTCGGTAATGAGCGAGGAAATTTATCGTCGGGCCCACTGGTACAATGATGTACCGGAGGCCTTGGTCATGTTGGCTGCCAGTGTTTTACCGGTACTAATGGCCTACTCTTGGGGTTTCGATCGCCCTTGGTTGGGTTGGTTAGGCTCCCTTTATACTTTGGCTTTTCTCAGCACGGCGATCGGTCGAGGTTTAGGTATCGCTAATCTGGAGGAATTAACCGATTTAACCCATCGTCCGGGGCAATTTGAGAGTTTACCGGCTCAATGGCGCGTTAATCGTACTTACCACTGGCGACACCATTTTGATAACCAAAAGGCTTATTATTGTGGAACTTTCACCTTTATGGATAAATTGATGGGGACGGCACTTTCTCTCAAGGGTAAAACGATCGCCATTACTGGAGCGAATGGAACCTTAGGGCGATCGCTGTTAAAGTACCTACAACTGAAGGGAGCCAAGGTGATCGCGCTCACTTCTGGGGAGAATGCGATCGCCATTGAAATTAACGGCGAATCAGTACCTGTAAAAACCGTGAAATGGCAAATCGGCGAAGAAACGCAACTTGAGGACCTATTTAAGTCTGTAGATATACTGATTTTAAATCATGGCGTTAATGTCCACGGCCAAAGAACCCCAGAAGCGATCGAATTAGCCTACCAAGTGAATACTTTTTCCGTCTGGCGTTTAATGGAATTATTCTTCAAAACTGTCCGCACTAACGAGCAAATTGCCCGCAAGGAAGTCTGGGTGAATACCTCGGAAGCGGAGGTTAATCCTGCCTTTAGTCCCCTCTACGAACTCAGTAAACGGGCGATCGGTGATATGATTACCCTGCGTCGTTTAGATGCCCCCTGTGTGGTGAGAAAGCTAATTCTTGGTCCTTTTAAGAGTAATTTAAATCCTGTGGGTATTATGTCCGCCGATTGGGTGGCTAAACAGATTATCAAGGCGGTACAAAGAGATAGCCGCAACATTATTATTACTATTAATCCCTTGACTTTTATCACCTTCCCAATTAAGGAATTCTCTGTTTCTACCTACTTAAAACTATTTACTCGTTCCCCAAAAAATCAGGAAAAACCCTAACTATTTATCCTTAATCGGGGATCAGGACTATTTTTCCGCGCACTCTTTCCGATTCACTATAATTATGAGCTTCTACCACCTGGGAAAAAGTATAGGTGCGATCGATTCTAACAGTTAATTTTCCCGATTCGATCGCTTCTTTGAGAAATTGCCAGTCAGACGCTTGTGCTTGAGCAAAAAATATCACTTTCCCTTTTTGGGGCAACCAAGCACCGAGATAATTTAGGAAGATAATTCCGGGATTTGGGAGGGTGGTTATATAGGTGCCTTGGGGTTTTAAAAGCTGACGACAGTGCCAAAAAGAAGACTTAGCCACAGCATCGAAGATTATATCATATTTCTGCTCAGTTTTTCTCCAATCTTCTTGGGTATAATCGATAACTTTATCGGCTCCTAAAGAGGTGACATAATCGATATTTTTGCTACTACAAACTCCATCTACTTGTGCGGAGAAAATTTTTCCTATCTGCACGGCAAAGCTACCCACTCCTCCCGATGCACCATTAACTAAAATCCGATTTCCTGCTTTAATATTGCCAAAATCGCGCAAGACTTGCAAAGCGGTAGAAGCAGCCAAAGGAGTGGCGGCAGCTTCAATAAAACTCTGATTAGGCGGTTTTTTAACTAATAGGGAAGCGGGAATAATTGCATATTCAGCATAGGTTCTACCCGGTAATTGATTGAGAAAACCAAAAACCTCATCTCCGATCTGGAATTGTTCCACCTGACTACCTTTTTCAACGATAATTCCCCCATAATCAAAACCTAATTGCAGGGGAAATTTATTACCTGTGGCTATTTTGAGCATTCCCCGACGAATCTTCCAATCAATCGGATTAATTCCCGCTGCCATAATCTTAATTAAGACTTCTTTCCCTTGGGGAATTGGCTTTTCTATGTCTGTGTATTGGAGAACATTACTATCGCCATAGCGATTAATGATAATAGCTTTCATAATTAAGAAAAAAGTTGATAAAATAGCAAAGGAGCAAAGGTAATGACCAAGAGAACAAAAATCCAAACTCGTCCCGCTAAAAGATTATAATCTTGACCTAATCTTGCCCAAGATTGACCGGCGATAAAATGGCCGAATAGAAACTCAAAACCCACTGTTAATACTAACCAAATTAAACCGATAGTAATTGCTTGACCGGACGATTCTAGACCCAAAAAATAGACAAGAGTGCCAATATAAAGACAAAAAAAGAGGATTCCTGTCAGGGTAGAAATTTGATGAGCGCGTAGTTCATCGAGATATTTTCCGTAGGTGGTTTCTCGGAGGATACCGTTACTAATTCCTATTACGATCATCGGGAGCCATGCGACAATGTAGCGACTAATCATAAGTTGTTGGTTTAGAACTCGCTCTAATTGGATTATAGCTATATTTGGCTGATAACTTGAGATATTTTCGTAAAAATTAAGATTGTTACTTGCCTAAATTTTCAGCAAGATAATCAACTAGCTTTTTCACTGTTGTAAATTCTTGGCATTTTTCGTCTGAAAGTTCTAGATCGAATTCTTCTTCTAAAGTCATGATTAATTCAAGTGTATCAAGTTCATCTCCTCCCCAATTTGATAATAAGTCAGACCAACTATTCCGGACAAAAGAACTACAAGAACTATAAGAACGATAAGAACTATAACTACCGACGTTTTCCTTAGATTTTAAATAAAATAGTTCATCATCAATAGGTATCTCAGACTTTTCCACATCTAATTGATCACTAATTATCTCTTGAACTTTGATAAAAATTGCCAGTTTTCGTTCATTGTCTTGTGACGTTATTTTCTCGGTATCATCATTGTTTTTATCGTTAATAACAGCATTAGCTTTTTGTGATGCTATTTTAATAGCTTTCTCTTCATTGATTCTCCTTGATTCCAATAGACTGGATTGACTGAAAAATAACTGATATCTCATAACTTCAATTCTAGAATTAATTAAGTTTCGTATTATATGAAATTCTACTTTATGACCACTTTCCTTGTAAATTCTTGTGGCTAAATCCCAAACAATCTGATCGCGGTTTGCTTCTAGCTGATTTAATTTTTCTTCACTCAGAGATACCATATCATCTAAATACTGATTGATCATCATTGCCAGAATTTGCATCTCATAATTTTTGCTATCTTCATTCATTTGATTAGATCCTCTGCTGCAAAAAATCTCAAGCATATTGTATCTTAAGATAAATACTTTTCTAAAAAATTTAGCTTATCAACACCGATCAAGCAATTTATTGGTTAAAACTATAAGTAGGGAGGCACAATTATTTGTAGGATGGGTTAGCGGTAGCGTAACCCATCGGGGCGTTAGGTTTCATGCTTCAACCCAACCTACGTTCATCTTATATTTAATTCCACCCACCTACTTAAATAGGGCGTTTCTCATAAAGATGAAGTATAAACCGATCGGGTATCGTCTCGGAGTCTCCCCAAAACGAAAACCTCATACCTCACCATTAAGATAACTGCCATAAGTGAGGACAGGGGTGACAGTGGGGTAAATTGTTAATTTTTTTGGGGATTTAGCTACATTATCCGAAAAATGTCACACTAGAGGTAGGGGATCATCAGCGATCGATCATCAGCTTTCAGCAATTTTTGGCTATTTCCCCAGGGTATTGCTGGCAGCCGGTGGGAAAAAAGATTAACTTCAACCCTGACTTTATCTGCTATCGAGGAGGTTAATTCGATGAATAATACGGAAACACTCTCAGTCGATCGGGATACCAACAAACTCTATAATAAAATTCTCGTGGCTGTGGATTATCAAGATGTCACTCCAGAGGTATTGAATACGGCTATTCTCTTAGCGAAAACCTACGCTAGTGAGTTGCGGATTGTTTATAGTCTGTCCAAACCTTTGACTCCCTACACGGAAACTTTTATTTATGGTAATCTGATCGGTTATGGTGGTGGTTATCCCTCCGATATGATCGCCTTAGAACAACAAATCACCGAAGAAATGCAGGCGGAATTACAAGCTTGGTTAAACGGTTTAGTCGATCGAGCTAAGGAAGATAATATCACAGCCCGGGCTGATTATTACATCGGTGATCCGGGACAGAAGATTTGTCAAGTTGCCCAGCAAGAGGGGGTAGATTTAATTATTGTGGGTCGTCACGGTCGATCGGGCTTATCTGAGTTAATCTTAGGTAGTGTCAGTAATTATGTGGTACATCATGCTCCCTGTTCAGTTTTGGTGGTACACATCACTCGTTAATTAGAAAGGGTTGAAATCCATTTTTTTCTGTCCATTGAATTGCTCCATCTCTTCCTGTCCAGTAAGTCTTAATCCCGGCCTTTCTCAGTTGATTTCTGACATTACGGGAGAGATTGTTAGTGATAGCGATCGCTGTTTGTGGTCGAATGGACTCTAACCATTGTTTATCTAGATTGCTTCCCTGCCATAATAACACTAGGGGGCTAAATTCTTGGGATAAATTAACGGGATTTTTCGGGTTGATAATCCAGAGCCAAGATTGATTTTTTACCTGAAATTTAAATAAATTTTTCTCGATCAATTGTCCAGTAATTTCGCCGAGATTAAATTTTTCTAACTGGGATAAATTAATAGTTTTTTGGATCGGTATGTCCTCAGTAATAGTTGAGAATTGCGCCGAATTATTAACGGTTATTGCCCCTTGTATTTGATTAATTCCCTCCTGTCGCAAAAAGGGCAAAACTGTATAACGGGCCGTTGCGGGTTCCTCTCCATTAATTAAGAGAGTATTTCCTCGATTTTGAATAATGATTACCGGTTGCGATTTGGTGGCTAAAACTGTCACCTGAGTTAAAGTTAAATGCTGATAAATAATCGGGATTAAAATTACAGCGAGAATAAATAAACCGATTAAATGCCACCGTTGACGAAACCAGATATTAAAGCAGATTAAGGTAAGGCAAATATAAATAATTAACATCACTCCTAAAGATAATTTACCTGTGGAGTAGGTACTAAAAGGAAGCAGACTAAAAAAGGTGGTAATTTGCAGTAATAACTCTAGAGGGTAATAGAGAATACTAGCGCCGATACTGCCCAAAGGGGGATAAATTAAGCCTAAAAAAGCAGTAAAAACTCCTCCTAAACTAATTAGGGTAACTAGGGGGGTTGTGATAATATTAATCGGGATATTATAAAGAGCGATCGAGTTAAATGTAAACATTAATAAAGGCATAGTCCAGAGACTAGCAGCTAGACTAATAGCTATAGGTTCAGTGATTAAATTAGGTAAATAGTCAATTTTATTTTTCAGTAAAGGAACGGTAATAATTAATCCCAAAGTCGCTAAAAAACTTAACTGAAATCCTAAATCCCAAATCCAGAGAGGTTGCCATAATAATAGAATGTTAGCCGCTAGTAACAGGGAACCTAAACTATTAACTTGTCGATTATAAAGCAGACCGATTAATGCCCCAATTCCCATCAAAATCGCTCGCAGGACTGAAGGTTGTAACCCGGTTAAAGTGCCGTAAATTATTAAGACAGTAAGGGCAATAATAAACTGTTGTTTGGGGGATAAATTGCGAGTAATAGTTAAAACAAATCCCAACAAAATAGCCACATGAAAGCCAGAAGCTGCTAAAATGTGAGCTAATCCAGTTTTAATAAATAAATCGGTGATTTTTGCTGGCAAATTAACCGCTTGTCGTCCGAGGGTAATCGAACTTAATAAAGTCCCTTTTTCTTGGCCTAGTCCTTGAATTTGTGCCTCAACAATGCGCTGACGAATCTGCCAAACTCCCCAATTTGGTGACTTTTTGTCGATAATTATTTCCCCTTTTAAACCAGCAAAAGCACCCCGATGCGCTAGATAATTAGCAAAGTCAAAAGCATTGGGATTATTGGCACGACGGGGACGATAAAGTAATCCTTTAACTGTTATTTCTTGTCCGGAATAAACCTGATTTTCTGCTAGATTTGGGAGAGTAACGTAGAGTTTACCTTCGGATTTTTCTGTGGGTAAATTCCTAAGGCTAAATTCCTTTACTTCTAACCAAAATTGTAAATTCTCTCGGCGATTGAGACGAACTTCTGAGCTAATACTCCCCGTGATTTTAATAGAGTTAACTACATTATTTTTTAAAAGATGACTGATATCGTTTGCGGTGGGGTAAGGAGTGCGAATTTCCAGATAAACAACGGCAAATATAGCTATTAATCCCGCTATCAGCCAAATTTTTTTCGGGGGACTTTGCCACCAAAAACGACGGATAAAAATTGTGGTTAACAGGGTAATTAAACCAAGAATAACAATCCTAATTACCACTTCTTGCCATCGGTTTAACTGGGGACTAAAATCTAGCAGACCTGTAGATAATAATCCCAGAATATAGGCTAAACCAAGAATAACGCTATTAGGGCGATTCATAGAAATTTTTGTCGTCAAAGAATTTCAGAATTAGGGAACATTATTTTTACATAATATCAGCGAAAATCGAGATTAAAAAGTAACTTAGCATAAACACTATGGGGATCGTTAAATGTAGGTAACTTCAATAATTCCTGCTGAAAATTTTGCCATTCCTGCGTCAAAGGGTGATTATTTTTAGTGAGAGGAGGAAGATAGGTTTGCAATAAATCAGAAAAAAGTTCTTCTTGCCAACTTTGCGATCGAGGATATTCTTTAAGACTCCAATCATCCCCTAATTTAGCTGTTTTGGCTGCATATTGTACTGCCGCTTCTAGACCACCAATTTGATCAACTAAACCAATTTTAACCGCATCTTTTCCCGTCCAGACGCGACCTTGGGCCACAGTTCTAACCTTGTCTGGGGATAATTTTCGCCCCCGGGCCACCGTCTCGATAAATAAATCATAGAACCGATTAACTGCCGCTTGATAAATTTCTAATTCCTGGGAATTTTTCGGTCTGGTAATAGTAGATATATCGGCCAATTTTCCAGTTTTCACCGTATCCCAATCGATGCCATTATTATTAGCAATTTTCTGAATATTTAACAATAATCCAAACACACCGATCGAACCAGTAATTGTATCACTATCGGCAAAAATTCTTTGACCCCCCATGGCGATCCAATAACCCCCGGAAGCTGCCACATCACCCATAGAAATAATTACTGGTTTTTTCGCATCTAAACGCTTAATTTCCCGCAGAATCACCTCAGAAGCAGTGGCACTTCCCCCCGGACTATTAATTCTCAAAACTACCGCTTTTACCTCTTCTTTCTCCTGTAATTTTCGCAGTTCCTTCGCCAATTTATCCCCACCAATTTCGCCTCTATCTCCCTGACCTTCTACGATTGTCCCTTCTGCATAAACTATCGCTATTTGATTGCTACTATCTTCCTCCTCATCAAGAGAACTAGCATAATTAGCTAAAGAAATCTGCGAAAAAGAGTCAGAATTTACCTCCTCATTAGTTTTATTTTTTGCTTCTCCTGTTAACTCCTTTGCTAAAACAATTACTCGATCTAAATAGGCCACTTCATCGACAAAACCCGCCGTTTTCGCTGTGGTGGCTTCCAGAACACCTTGAGTATCAGAAATAGTTTGCAGCTGTTGGGGGGTTAAATTGCGACTTTTGGCCACTGTGGAACTATAATTAGACCAAATTGTATCGAGTAGGGTTTGCAGCTGCTGACGATTCTGGACACTTAAATCCTGACGCGTATAGGGTTCCACCGCACCTTTAAAAGAACCCACTTTTACCACTTGTACCCCCACACCATATTTTTCTAGTGCATCGGCAAAAAAGGTTTGTTGACTACTTAAACCATTAATTTCCATTCTCCCCACGGGGTTAATAATCACCTTTTCAGCAACGGAAGCGAGATAATATTCCTTTTCCGTCCATTCCACATCGTAGGCGATAATTTTTTTACCTGATTGGCGAAAATTTGCCAAAGCTTGCCGCACTTCCGTCAGGGTAGCATAGCCATATTCACCGACAGTGCCGCGGCCGTAGAGTAACAGACCGACAATATTATCATCAAGGGTGGCCTTTTCGATCGCCGCTATTACCTGTCGTAAATTTAAAGTGGTCGCACTCTCACCGGTCAAACTATCGGCTAAACTGGAACTAGGGGGAGCATCGCTGATATTGGTGGCTAAGTTAAAAACTAAGACCGATTTTTCCTTAACTGAGGAGCTATCGCTAGACATAAGGGAAGAAAGCAGTAAAAATGCTAATCCCCCCACACCTAAGACCGAAAATGCCAATAATCCCAATAAAGTTCCCAAGCAACTAGCGAAAGTTTGTTTAAAAAACTGGCCCATCGGTTTTCATCTGCTACTAATTATCCTGTTTCCTATTGTAGGGATTCCCCGCCCAGAAACAAGTTTTTTATTTACGAACAAATGTACTTAAAGTCTTGGGGATAGTGACTGGAGTTGTGAGATGTCAAGGGATCGGCTAAGATTGTGATAGACAATTTCCAGTCAAAGAGATGAATCAATTAAATTGAAGATAGATTCTGTCTTTGATCCCCCCTTCCCCCCTTGATAAGGGGGGTGTCTGGCAATTTTTAACACCTACCTACTTAAAAGAGATGAATCAATTAAAACCGAAACTCGTCAATTATCCAGATTGGGAGCGAAAAGAACAAATTAAACGAAATCGTTCGGCTTTGGCTATCTTAGAACAAAGACGACAAAAACGGTCACAAATAACCGATGAGCAAGACCAAGAAATTTCCCAGTGTTTGCTCAATTTTCAGACCGCGATTGATAATGCTCGTCCTTTAGGTTTAAAGCTTTATAGCCTTGGCTAGAAACTCTAAAGATTGGCAAACAAACGGCTGATAATTACAATATTGATGTGGATATTATTAAGTAGCTGGACACAATTAATTAGACATATCTAACTACCTCTTGCATGAGTGCCTTTTGCCTATCCTAACTAAGAAGTTAATTTTGTCCTATTACTTATTCTTGCTCATTGGCAGTTATAAAAAAACAATATCGGCTCTCTTATTCTTTGTGTGATAAGTTTAACTTATATGGTAGCGATCTTTGTGTCCTTTGTGTCTCTGTGGTTCCTTCCACACTACTACTAATGTCAAACATTTTCAGGGATTTGCAGAAGCTTTAAATTGGCAAGATATTAACATATAACAGCTTTAAGCTTGATCATTTTTTCACTTTAACTACTTAATCTTATGCAGTTTATTGATCGCGCCGAAATAGAAGTAGAGGGGGGTAAGGGAGGTGATGGAATTGTCGCTTTCCGTCGGGAAAAATACGTCCCCGCTGGCGGTCCGGCCGGAGGTAATGGGGGAAAAGGTGGTTCGGTGATTTTTGTGGCGACTCAGAACCTGCAAACCCTGCTAGATTTCCAGTATAGTCGCTATTTTAAGGCCGATGACGGTAAACGGGGCGGCCCTAACAACTGCACCGGAGCCAACGGTAGCGATCGCATTATTAAAGTTCCCCGTGGTACCGTGGTTTACGATCTCGATAGCGAGGAAATTATCGGCGATTTGGTCACTCCCGAACAGACTTTAATCGTGGCTGCCGGGGGAAAAGGGGGATTAGGCAACCGCCACTTTTTAAGTAATAATAATCGCGCACCCGAATACGCTTTACCCGGTTTAGACGGAGAAAAACGCCATTTACGCCTAGAATTGAAGTTATTAGCGGAAGTGGGCATTATCGGGCTGCCCAATGCGGGAAAATCCACCCTAATCTCGGCCGTTTCCTCTGCTCGTCCCAAAATCGCCGATTATCCCTTTACGACTCTCATTCCTAACTTGGGAGTGGTACGCAAACCCACGGGAGATGGGACGGTATTCGCCGATATTCCTGGATTAATCGAGGGAGCGCACCTAGGAATCGGCTTAGGACACGAATTTTTGCGCCACATCGAACGTACACGCCTGTTAATTCATCTTGTCTCTTTGACATCAGAGGACCCGATCGCCGATTATCAAATTATCCAAGGGGAATTAGCCGCCTATGGTCGAGGCTTAGAAAAGCGCTCGCAAATACTGGTTTTCAACAAAATTGATGCTGTGGACGAGGAAACGATAGATAACTATCAAAAGCAGTTTGCTAAAATAACCAATGCCGAGATTTTGACTATTTCCGCCGTAACAGGAGCCGGATTAACCACTCTACTCGCCAAAGTTTGGCAGCAATTAGAGCAACTGGAGAGGGTCGAGGTTGAAACCCCTTCCCTGTTTTCCTAAAATCGCTCGTTAGTTGTTGAGCTGCCGGGGTGCAGGTGGTCGGCGATTGCTCGGCCTTCTTTCCGTACCTTCAAAGTTACCATTAGAACGACGGGTGCGGCGCTGTTCGCCTTCATTTTCGGCCGCATAGACTTCTAGATAAACAGAGCGACCCGCACTCGCGGCCGCCATTTCTAGGGTAGTTCTAATCGCCTGTAAATTGCGTCCTCCCCGGCCGTAAACTTTGCCTTTATCGACATCATCGAAGGCTACACGCACCCAAAGACGTTCATTTTCCTTACAGCGCTCGATATCCAATCTCAGACTGGCTGGATCTTCCAAAAACGGCTCGATCATAAATTTCACCAGTTCGAGATAATTGGGGGTACTAGGCATTGATTTTCTCGAAAATTTTCTGTTTGGTGAGAATGCCGCGCACGGTGTCCGTCGGTTGCGCTCCTTGTTGTAAGCGTCGGATGATTCCTTCTTCATCCAGACGCACTTCATCGGTGCGAGGATTGTAAAATCCTAACTCCTCTAGGGGACGACCATCGCGACGACTGGTGCTAACGGCCGCAACGATACGATAACTGGCTTCGCGTTTTTTACCAAAGCGTTTTAGACGTAATTTGATCATGGTTACTCAAAAATTCTCCTTTCCGATTCTAACTCATCCCAGCGGTATTTCCACAAGTGGCGATCGAGGGAACGGTCGGCAGCCATTGGCTATTATTGAAAATAACGCCTATATCTTAATGGTGAGGTACAAAGTTGAAGTGTGTTAAGTAGGGAGGCACAATTATTTGTAGGATGGGTTAGCGGTAGCGTAACATAATCGGGCGTTGAGTTTCATGCTTCAACCCAACCTACGTTCATCCTAGATTTAATTCCACCCACCCACTTAGTTTTGGCTAACACACCCGAAATTAAGATTAAATTAAACCTCTTGCATAATTAATTTTTTGAGGGTTCAAAAACGTCAAAAATAAGGATTAAATCGCACAACATCTGTAAATATAGCGTTTCCTAAGCTAGTGAGGTACACATATTTTTCGGCTCTTCTAGGTTCTGTGTGATCAGTTTAACTTACAATATGATCGATCAATCTTTGTGTCCTTTGTGTCTTTGTGGTTCGTTCCACTCACTCGCCAGCAGTACTGTATCCTAGAATACATTTTACCCACCAAACCTGGGA
>NZ_JBHFLL010000315.1:0-3442 GCF_041928595.1 Microcystis sp. BLCC-F209 | reverse complement strand
CTTTCTTTTGCCGTTCGGCGAGCTTTTGTCGAACGCTCGCCGAACGGCCGAAGCCTCTTGCATGAGTGACTCTTGCCTTCAGAACCTGATTACTGTTTACTGTTTACTGACCACTGAAAAAAACTCCCATCAACAGTGTCTCACTGATTACTGTTTACTGTTTACTGATTACTGTTTACTGTTTACTGAAACAACTCCCAACACTTAATATATGAAATGGACAGATAAGGATCAGATAATTATGCAAGGGATCGATCGACCCCTAGGCAAATATTATGCGGCACGATTGAAAGCTCAGGGAACCTGTTTAGTAGCGGGGGTGGCTAGTGGCCACGGTGGTGAGATAATCGCAGAGATACCAGTGTTTGATCTAGTGGCCGAGTCCGTTGCTGAAGCCGGGGAAATCAGGACCAGTTTAATTTTAGTCCCCCCCAATCAAGTCCTAGATGCGGCCTTAGAAGCGATCGCATCAGCCATTCCCCAATTAATTATCGTCACCCCAGGAGTTCCCCCCTTGGATCTGGTGGAATTATTAAAGATAGCTACTACCACCGGGACATTAATTCTCGGACCCGGCAGCCAGGGTGTAATTATTCCCAATTATCTTTGGTTGGGTATTTGTGAACCCAGTTTTTATCAATCGGGGACAATCGGTCTAATCACCCGCGGCGATCGCATAGGGGATGAAGTAGCGAAAACTCTAACAGCAGCGGGGTATGGTGAATCTATGGCGGTAAATTTGGGTACTGACGGCATTATTGGCTCCAATTTGTCCCAATGGTTGCAGGTTTTCGAGGAAGATGACAATACCGAGGCGATTCTCCTCGTCAGTCAGGTGGGAGGAAAGGCCGAAATCGAGGCAGCCAAATATATTGCCTCGGCGATCGAAAAACCAGTGATTGCCTATCTTGTCGGGTTAAATACAGCGATTGAAACCAATTTCGGCGATACAGAAACAATTATTTCTAACCAACTTTCCTACTCTGTTGCCGCTAAGAATACCAGAAAAGATAGCCTCCGTCATTTTCAAGAAGCTGGGGTGACAGTGGTGGAAAAATTAGCCGATTTACCCGCCTCTTTAGCTAAAGTCTTGTCCTGAATTTGACCCCATTGCTCCAATAATAAGCTGTTGACTACCTAAATTACTCGTTAAGACTGCACCGGAGTTGGGAGTACTGGAACTATCGAGGGTATGGTTATATATTGTTCAGCTTACTAGCCGCCGCCTTTTCCTTCCCCCCTTATCCCGAACTGAGGTTAATCATACTAAATCCGTTGAGTATAGGCTACATATCAGGACAGGCACTCATGCAAGAGGCAAAAGGCAAAAGAGGGAATAGATAATCAGTTTTTAATAACTGGATTTAGTATCATTAATCAGTAATCAGTGCCAAGAAAGCGGAGCAAAGGGCAGAGTTAAACCTACCCTTTATTATCGGAAAAAGTCCTTTCTTTTCGTCTTTTTTTGATAACTTATTTTCTGTTTGTGGCCAGGAATAGATTTGTGGTTTTAGGACTGAGAGCCTTAGTTAACTAAAACGCAGAGATTAGACACTAAGCCCAGAAATTTCGGCTTATACCAGTGGAGAGTAACTTTTAAACCATTAATTCGGGCAGCTTGTTCAATAATACGGGCAAATTCATCTTCCGCAAGCAAGCGCAGATTTTTTTCACTAGCCCAAAACTTCATCCCAATTAAGTTTAAGACAGAGCGATGCCAACTTCTCGGCAGCCAGTGCAAGAGGGGCAAGCGCGTATGAAATTCTAGCCAGTGGTAGCGATTAGGAGTGGTGATAAATAAGCGGGGACATAATCGCAGCAGGCTGCTGACGTATTCAATCTGCGATTGTTCATTGCCGACGTGTTCGATAACCGCCGATGAGATGATATAGTCAATTCCTTCTACTTGGGAAGGTGTGGGAGGCCAATCAAGGACAACTAATCCGGGAAAAACTGCCGCTAAATGGCTAATTTCTTCGGGAGAGCAGGCACAAACCCTAGCATCGTCTTCCAACAACCAGCGAATCAAGCAATTACTCGCTTGTCTGGTGGTTTCCGGTGTAGAACCATGGTCTAAAAATTTTTTTCCCCTCACACCATCCACGGCATTCTCTAAAAAATCATACATTTTGCGGCGCATTTGCAGGGTGGTCTTGCCGTGAAGTTTCGCCAGGGGGCGGTTTTTGCCAAAATAATCGATGCCTAATTTTTCTACCATGAATCTATTCCTTAATTTTTTTTGAAGGACTTGACAACTGTTCAATATACACTTATATACTAACTAGGCACAAAAAGTTCGTGCGGTTGAGGGAAAAATTTTCTTAACCTTGATGGCCTATGGCCATTGACTACATATGGTTATGGTTAACCCCGACGAGGCTATCTCTGAAAAAACCAATCATAATCAGAGGTTCAACCAATAACAATCCACCTGGAAATAATGGAAAGCAGTGCAAAATTGGAGAGTCAATTATCGTCAAGTTCAGCAAGAAAGGAGAACAATGCCGCTTTTTCTATTGTTATTCCCGTCTATAATGAGGAAAAGGGTATTACTCCGACTTTAGAACTTCTCCAAGAACAACTAAAACTCTCTAATTGTACCTATGAGATTGTGGTGGTTAATGATGGTTCTAAGGATCGAACGGGTGAAATCTTGCGAGAACTTCAGGAATTGATGACATTTAGGTTAATCGAACATCCCAGAAATCGTGGCTATGGCGCAGCACTGAAAACGGGAATTAGACAGGCTAAATATGGGGCAATCGTGATTACGGACGGAGATGGAACCTATCCTAACGAAAGAATTCCCCAATTAGTTGCCCTGCTAGAGAATGCCGATATGGTGGTAGGAGCGCGTACTGGTGCGAATGTCAGTTATCCAACAATTCGCAAAATTCCTAAGTGGTTTCTTGTCCGTTTTGCCGAATGGATTAGCAATAGTCGCATTCCAGATCTTAATAGTGGCTTACGGGTTTTTCGTAAGAGCGTGGTCGAAAGATTTTTTAATATCTTACCCGATACTTTTAGTTTTACCACTACGATTACCCTCGCCATGTTGACTAATGGTTATTTAGTCCATTATGAACCGATTGACTATTTTGCTCGCCAGGGCAACAGTAAAATTAAGCCTATCCGGGATACTTTGCGCTTTGTCCAGTTAATCCTCCGGGTGGGAATGTATTTTGCCCCTCTCCGGGTTTTTCTTCCCATTGCTGGGTTTTTCTTTCTTGGGTTTTTATTTACCCTAATTCAAGATATTTTTGTTCATGAAGATCTCACAGAAAGAACTCTCCTGCTATTAATATACTTTAGACGTTCATAATCTGAGATTTATTAAACTTCTGAAATCGTAGAGTCAGCAAGGAATCCAGTTCTTTTTTATGTTTCAGATGGGCATCATTCAGACATTCATAAATAGCTGAAGAAAAGTCAGAAAAGTTCT
>NZ_JBHFLL010000314.1:0-3532 GCF_041928595.1 Microcystis sp. BLCC-F209 | reverse complement strand
ACCAATCTTACACAGCCCAAAGTGCGCCGCAATAGCGACTCTTGTTCGGGTGTTGGGTAAAATCGGTAAGAATAGGCTTTTTCCATACCTCACATTTTAGCATATATTTCGTAAACGATGCTCATATTTAACAGCAAAGCCGTCGTAGAACGACGGGGTTTCAGACCCAAATTTTCGATGAGCGTTGCGTTCGTGCATTACTTCAAAACCAATGTTAGCGCAGTTGATCACATCCGCCCAAGTTGCGGTCTCGCGTAGCGAGCGCGTTGCGACCGCACGTCCCTGGGAATCGATAATCGACTGGTTAAAGTTGAAACCGTTGAGGTTAAAAGCCATGGTTGAGATACCTTTTTTGGGTTTATTTATTTCAAAATTTATCTCTTTATTTGTATATTTTTAAACTTGTATAAAATTGATTTAAGTTTTGTAAAAAGTAGTTGACAAAATTCGATCAAGATCAAAGATCACCCTATACTTCAGGTTGACAAAATATGGTAAGGTGGAATGAGTAATAAAACTTATCACTAAAATCAGTGACAAGTGCCAAATTCACCAGATAAGGCTAAATATAACTATGTCCAAACGGTTTAAATTTGACTCCTCCGAGATGATTTATCTCACCGATAAACTGATGAATGTGGCCAGCAATCGTTACTCCATCGTCGTGCAAGTGGCTAGACGGGCCAAACGCGTCCGCTACGATACCGTAGAAAATATCGATGACCCGATGATTAAACCCGTCCAACGGGCCCTGATGGAAATGACCGACGAATTAACCGAACCGGAATTATTACGCGATTAATCCCCTAAAATTGCCGGGGAACCCACCCTTACATTTCATCGGGGTTGATCCCCAGCGCTCTTAGTCTTTCCGCTAGTCGTTGGGCTTTTTGTTCCGCTTCCTCTTTGGCTAAACGTTCTTGCTCGGCGATCGCTTCCGCTTCCTCTTTGGCTAAACGTTCTTGCTGGGCATTCAAACGTTCTTGTTGGGCGATCAAACTTGCTTGCTCGGCGATTGCCGCTGCTGCCCTCGCCCTTTCCTCGGCGGTTAAATAGCGATTTCCCGATCGATCGTACCAATACAGCCATTCTCGAACCCAAGCGATATGTTCTCCCTGTTCATATCCCAAGGCTAAGCCGATTTCTGGCAACCATACCCGATTATTTTCAGGCTCTAAAAGCTCGTATTTCCCCGCTATCAGCTTATAAACCGCTAATCTCTCTCTATTTTTAAACCTTCCCCTTCTACCGCTTAAGGGATTATAAATGACGTAATAGAGAATTCCTAGGGTTTGATAATCCGCTAACTTTCCCTCATATTCCCCATTATATTTCTCAGAAATCACTTCTAGGTCCAATATCGGCATAATATAAGCTTCTTCCCAGAGAACATAGCTTAATCTTCCCCTTTCGCCGGTATCGTGTTTGACTCCAATGGCTAAAAATCCATCCGGTATGATTGCCGGTTCGTCGGGATTGTAATAAACTCCCATATCGACACCAAAATACCAATCATCCCGCTCCGCCCAAATAAATGCTAGTAAACTGAGTAATAGATTGGGAATATCGTTCTGTAACTGGTTATCCACGGCTGTTTCGTCAGAACAGGGTAATTCTTCGGCACTGGGAAGAAGGCGATTTTTATTGTAGGAAAGGTTAACCATAGCGATTGTTTTGACTAGGGAAATTACCAAGTATTCGGTTGAAAGTCGGCATCATTAATAATGGCCACTGTATCCCCGGAGGGTTTAATCACAAATAGACCTTTTTTATATGCGTATCGATCGATCCCCTCGTTGATTTCAATTCCCGCCACCGCACCGTAAGCTTGATAGTTTTGATAATGGGTAAAAGCGATTTTAAAGCGGCTCAATTTTTCGATAAATTCATCCACATCATCTTTAGATAATCTAGATTTACATTCCACCACCACGAGATCGGTATCATCTACCGCTAGAATATCAATTTCCATGGCGATGCCCTGACGCTTGACTCTAGCGCGGGGATAAACTTCTTTAATATCAATGCCTTTTTCCTGAAAAAGCCTTAAAACCGCCGGTTCTACCAATTCTTCCACAAATCGACCCCAGCGAGTGGTGAGACTATCTACCGCTTTGCTGGTTCGTTCAACCGTCCGTTTCAGTTCGGCCATCGAGCGATCGCTTTCTAGTTTAGATTCCGCCAGGAGGTTCTCTATTTCGACTCTATGGCGATCATATTCCGCCTTGGATTCGGCAACCCGGCGATCGTATTCTGCCTTGGATTGGGCAGCCCGGCGATCATATTCCTCGGCGGAAGCGCGGAATAGCTGGTAAATATCCTCAAGAGTTACTGGTTCACTCATAGACTTGCCTCTAAAACACCCCTGATCATTTTAGCGATTCTGTCGAAAAGCCGGACGAGAGCCAGAGAGCAAAACGGAAAGAAATATTAAGAATTATTTAAAAGACTTGACAAATGTGCGGGGGGGTACTGTTTTTCTGGAATTTACTTGGTTCCAAAACTTGCATAATCCTTACAACGCTCAAAGAGCTTGATTTTAGATGAAACTAACGATTATGGGCATTTTATCTGGGGTTGCCTTTGCGAATCTGGGCATCTCTGGCATTGCAGAAGCTTTTCAACTGATTCCTTCTGGTCTTAGTCCTGGTAATCAGTATCGCTTGGTATTTGTTACGGATGGCACGATTCAAGCAACAAGCACTGACATAAATACCTACAATACCTTTGTTGACAATGAGGCGCACACCTCAACAATATTAAATGACGCTTTTACGAATGTAGGAATCGACCCTGCTAGTATTACTTGGAAGGTGATCGGTTCGACAGCTAGTGTGAATGCGATCAACAATACCTCAACCAATACAGTTGACACGAGTGTCCCTATCTATGGTCTAGATGGCAAACTGATCGCCTTCGGTAACTCCGACCTGTGGGATGGCGATATCTGTCCCCATATACCGGCGGCTGGCATCATTTGTCATGATGGTGGTATTTCGATGTCGCAATCTGGTCATTATTTATTCGGTGATGTGTGGACGGGGACTTTATCTTCGGGAGTTGCTTGGTCGGAACCTAATTTAGGTCCACTTGGGTCGGTACCAGTAACTATCGGATCGAGCTATGGAACGAACGTAACTTGGATTCGTTATGGGAGCGATTTTGGTCCAGGGTTTAACGGTCCGGTAGCATTCCGCCCTTTGTACGGAATCTCTTCGGTGCTGACGGTTCCCACCCCGACCGCGACCACTCCAGAACCTTCTAGCCTTCTCGGTTTTATCACCTTGGGCGGATTAATGCTAGGGGGTACCGTCCGCAAAGCGCGGAAGTAATACCTACAAGGGAGAGGAGGCGAGGGTTTCCTCTCTCGAAGCGGAGGTTTTCGATACTTTATGGGAGCATCTCACTTACGCGATAAGTAATTATACTTAGCCTAAAAGCCACTCTTAATCGTGTCTTGGAACGAAATAGAGGCTTTTAAAGACTGCGTACATGGAGAATTAAAACAAGAATTACCCTCGAAAAGCCTATT
>NZ_JBHFLL010000313.1:0-1264 GCF_041928595.1 Microcystis sp. BLCC-F209 | reverse complement strand
CATATTGCCCCCCACATAGCCATCTTCCCTGGCAGCTAACCAGGGGAACAAGGCATCAATGAGGATATCCATCTGGAGTTTATGTCGTTGGGTTTCCATGGGAACGCCGTCATCGCAGGGCAATTCATCTTGGGTAGGCAGCGAAAGTGAAGAAGGGGCAATAGTTGAAGTCATCGGAGTCACGCTGGTGATGAGACTTAAGGAGCTTTTTCCCCTAGCATTAGGGAGAATATCTAGCCGCTAGAATTGAGACGGGGGCAAAATGTTATGGTAACTATAGCCTAACTATAGCAGTTTTCATCAGAATGAGGCATGGGCAAGGGGCTTAAACCCTTTGTTGGCAAAACTTGTCGATACCTCAGTAACGTGAAAAGCGCTATATCCATTGCTCTTGCTCAAGATATCACTGTATAACTCTGAATATTTTTGTGCCTGTAACTCCCAAGTAAATTGCTGCTTCACTTTTTGCCTTGCCCGAATGCACAATTGGTTATGGCTTAAAGAAAGTTGTAACAATTTTAAGCATCGCTGTTCTATCCAGTCTGGGTCAATAATCTGAACCAATGGTTGATGCTTGTTACTTGCAACTGTTAATTCGTCCAGTTTGTCTGTATAAAATGCTACACTTTTCGATGCGCTTATCCTGTCAAACTAATCCTATTGAAAGACTTAATAATACCTTTCGACAAAGGATTTCTAGACCAGTAAGAGAGAGTCTATCTTTCTCTAAAATGGATAATCATATCGGGGCTATTTATTTGGTATTTTATCCATGACTACAATGTACAACAAAGCAAAGCATTAAGCCTCTATCACTACTGGCGAATCACCACCTCCATTTAGGATGATAGCTTTCACGATTGTGCCAGCACTAATTTTCTCTCTCTTATCCATTCCCAATGCTTGATTAACCAAATCTTCAATTCCTAATTCATCAACAATTCCCGCAACTATCCCTAAGATATCTAAGTTTTTCACCTCGATTTCCTGTCTCATTTTTTTCTCTAGCTATTAGCGGTTGACTTCAATTATTATCTCATCTCTGTGGTCTTAGCAGTTCGAGTATTTATACTTAGGGTCTGCTGAAAAAGTTTTTCCTGGGGGTAGGAGTCAGTAGCCGGTCGTCAGTAGCCGGTCGTTTCAGGCTTTGTTGCCCTTGTTTTTTGTACCAAGCGATGTACCACAAGAAGGATAATGCAAGGTTTTTGAAAGTCCCAATCCTATTTTCGCAGCATGAACATCGGACTTTAACAGGTCAAAAGCC
>NZ_JBHFLL010000312.1:0-18740 GCF_041928595.1 Microcystis sp. BLCC-F209 | reverse complement strand
AAGCCACTCTTAATCGTGTCTTGGAACGAAATAGAGGCTTTTAAAGACTGCGTACATGGAGAATTAAAACAAGAATTACCCTCGAAAAGCCTATTTTTCCACTAAGTATTTATGCTCATTGCAAAGGTGAGATGCTCCCGGGGGAGAGCGGGTTTTTAAGGTTGGATTGGGAGTTAATCATACTATTAAAAACCGATTCAGTATAACGGTGAAGTTAGGCAATTGGTACGACTTGGAGGCGTAACCCAAGTGATTGTAAGACCTTAAGAACTGTGGCAAACTCTGGATTGCCTTCGATTGACAAAGCTTTATAGAGACTTTCACGCCCCAACCCTGTTTCACGGGCAATATGTGTCATCCCTTTAGATCGAGCAATATCACCTAATGCTGCTACCACTAAGCTTGGATCGCCATCTTCAAGAGCTGCTTCAAGATATGCAGCTATATCTTCTTTTGTTTCGAGATGTTCTGCCGCATCCCAAGGATAGGTTTGGATAGTAGCCATGAAAATCTCCTATAAGTCTTGTGCTAAATTTAATGCTGTTTTGATGTCCCGTTCTTGAGTTTGCTTATCTCCTCCTGCCAAGAGGATGATCAAGGTCTCGCCTCGCTGAATGAAATACACCCGATAGCCTGGGCCATAATCGATCCGCAGTTCCGATACACCTTTTCCTACTGGTTTAACATCGCCTGGATTGCCCATAGACAGGCGACGAACACGAATGTCTATACGTGCTTTTGCTTGGTGATCCCGCAAATTGCTAAACCACTGAGAGTAGGTTTCGGTCTGGCGAATTTCAATCATGCCTTAAGTGTATCCTATGGGATACAGAAGGACAACCAATAAAAATAAGGTGCGTTACATTTCATTAACGCACCCTACAAGATCGGCGATCGCAATAATCAATGTGCATGGTGCGTTCCCCAAAAATCGATCGCTGAAGCGGTAGAAGTTGCATTAGGGAACGCACCCTACAAGATCAGCGTGCTGCTACGCAGTGCCTTCGGCATCGCACTTCAAACTAACTTGCCCTTGCAGAATCACCGCAACTAAACTAAACTTAGTTTGTAGATTTGGTTTTTTAAGAGCATGGAAACTGTAAACATTCATCAGGCTAAAACAAACCTTTCTCGGCTATTGTCCCGTGTGGAACTCGGAGAGGAAATCGTTATTTCAAACCGAGGTATTCCAATTGCTAAACTTGTTCCATTTCGGACATCTTTAGATCGACGGTCTAGTTTAGGACAAGATCGAGGGATGTTTACCGTACCAGATGATTTTAACGCTCCTTTACCAGAAGATATTTTGGTAGCATTTGAGGGTGGTGCGGAGTGAGACTTTTACTGGATACACAATGCTGGCTGTGGTGGTTTGCCCAACCAGACAAGTTAAGTGAGAATGTAATTGAACAAATTGCCAACGAAAGCAATGAAGTGTGGTTTTCTGTTGCCAGTGTTTGGGAGATGGGAATTAAAGTCTCAATCGGTAAATTACCACTGCCAGAGCAAATAGATGATTATGTCTCTACTCGAATGACTCAACTAGGAGCTAGATCGTTAGAGATCAATGCTTCTCATGCTTTGCGGGCGGCTGCATTGCCTTTACATCATCGTGATCCTTTTGACAGAATGCTGATTGCACAAGCTGAGGTAGAAGATATGACACTTGTGAGTGCGGATTCAACATTTAATCAATATGAAGTATCTTTGCTTTGGGCAGCTAGTTCTTAGTCATAAACACAGAATTTCACCTGCCTTCTAGATATTCGTCAACCAAATTCTGTGTAGTTGCAATCATTAACTCGCACATTTTTCCAACTAATTGACTGTCATTTCTGGAAGACTCTAAAGTGACTTGACACTGACCTGCACAAGAGCCTTCAATTTCACAGCCTTTGCAGAAATCGTTCTTACAGCTTCAATCAATAGGCATGGTGCGTTCCCCAAAAATCGATCGCTGGAGCGGTAGAAGTTGCATTAGGGAACGCACCCTACAAGATCAGCGTGCTGCTACGCAGTGCCTTCGGCATCGCACTTAATTAAGGATAAAAACTAGGCTTTAGCTTTTAAAGGAAATCTCTCAGGATTTTTAATAATTTCTTTGCTTAAATCTACATCTAAATCTGGCCAATAAAAATGATTAGGAAAAGGCTCTTGTATATTTAAAATTTTTCTAATAGTGACATCTTGAAACCAAGGAAAATCTTGATAGGAAAGAAACATTTCTTCATTGTTTGCCAGAATCCATATTCCATGGGAATAAATATGAGTTACTTCAGCTTGAGAAGTGTTTTGTCCAAGCATTTCTAAGTTCATTTTGTCGTTCCTCAATAATAGTTTTTATTGCTTGAAGATGATTGATGCTTACCCTTTGTTTATTATAGCAAATATTAATTTAAAAATACAAGAAGGAGAAGTAAGAGCATAAAAATCCTCCTCAACTGGTCTAAAATTAAGGGGGAATGAGTTATACAAAAAAGCAATTTAACCGATGTTAGTGGGTTCTTTTTCGAGGGAATTAGAGCGTTTTACTTTCCGTTTTATGGTTGCACCTGCACCAAGTATTCCCAGGGAAAGAAGACTTAGGGTTGAGGTGGGTTCGGGGATTTCTCTATAAACTTCGTCCATGGATTCTGCTCCGTCCATAAGCAGTCTTCCACCCCTGCCATCATAAACAAGACCAAAGGCAGATGCGGTTACATTTTTTACAAATACCTCTCCAGGTTTACCAACGGCCTTAACATTTTTTTCACACTTAATGGGACTGAGACCATCAACAAACGTATCTCCGACACAAGCCGGATTCTTTCCAATGCTAGTTTGGGTTAAAGCACCACTAATTGATGCTATTGAACTAACTTGTCCTGTTTTTTCTACTGTTCGTTTATTAATGCTTACTAGACTATTACTTTGAGATTCATCCTTATCACAGATTCCATTGACACACGCAATCAACAACCTGGCTGATTTAATTGTTGTAAAATCTTCTGGCTGTAAAGGTCTTCCAACAGGTGCAACAATACCCCAAAGTTTTAAAATACCATCTAATATTACAGAAATCTTATCAAAGTCATTTACAATACCTACAGATTGAAGTGTTGAACTAGAACTTGATACTGTAGCAGACAGTACAGGAGTTTTTTGACAAAGAAGTGATATGGAAAAACTGAAAACACATAAACCCGATTTCAATAGAGAACTTTTAACTCTGTTCATTTTCATTATTTTTGCTTAAGCTAAGGTTTCTAAGAGCTTATGACATTAAAGATTAACTTTCAAGCACTAAAAAGTAAGATAAAGTCGTATAAAGTACCTAAATTTACATTCTGTGCTATAATGTCAAGCAATTATGACTTAATCCCATAGTTAAACCAATGCCATGAACAATTTTGATATTCACTCTTTAATTACAACTGTTGATAATCTCATCTTCTCCTATACAGGAGAGAATTTAGATGATGTTCAGTCTGAAATCTTAGAAGGGGTGATTAATCACCAAAAATACACAGAAATCGCTAAAAGTCATCATCGTTCCGAGAAATATGTCAAGGATGTAGCCGGTAAGCTATGGAAAACCCTATCGGAAATTCTAGGAGAAGAAGTTAATAAAGCTAATCTTAGGTCTAGTCTGCGAAGATATTATTATAATGTTGCTAACAATAATGTCGTTAACGGTGTCCAAATTAATAAAGGCCATATCTGTAATCAACTACCAGAAAATCAATTACAAAAATCTAATCTTACAGAAGCATATAAACTCGAAATCGCTACAGAATTGATGAAGGAAGGCTTAACCGTCGAGCAAATTGCTAGAGTGTTAAAACTTCCCTTAGAATTAGTTAAACAGCAACTTGAAAAACCTAAGCAACCTAATTAATGGTGGTATTTGGCACTGGCATAGCATTTCTAAGTTCAATAATAATTTCTATTTTAATAAACTTCATCATGAGAGCCAATATCAACGAAACAACCATTAAGGTTACAATGAAAGAATCAGATTTCAGGAAATAGCCATGAAACGAGATGAGGTACTAACAATTCTCGCAAAACACCGAGAACAATTAGAAAAACTAGGGGTAAAATCTCTGTCTCTATTTGGTTCAGTAGCAAGGGATGAAGCACGTTTTGACAGTGATGTAGATTTATTGGTAGAATTTAGTAAAGCGGTAGGGTTATTTGAGTTTATCGAGGTACGACTTTACTTAGAAGATATATTAGGATGTTATGTTGATTTAGGTACTCAAGATTCTTTAAAAGAACATTTACGACAACCTGTATTAAAGGATGTGATTAATGCCTTTTAGAGATTGGCAACTTCGTCTTCAAGATATTATTGAATCCATTGATGAAATCTTGGAATGGACGGCTAATATGACCTTTGAATATTTTAGCTCAAATCGAGTGACTCTTAAAGCAGTTCTTTATAATTTAGGAATTATTGGTGAGGCATCTAGAAATATTCCTAGTGAGGTACAATTGCGTTATTCTCAAATTCCTTGGCGTTTAATGGGAGATATGCGAAATGTCATTTTTCATGAATATTTTCGGGTAGAATTGGCAATTGCTTGGCGGACGATTGAAAATAATCTAACTCCATTGCGTTCACAATTACAGGAAATTTTAGAAAATGAAGCCGAAAATTAATCTATAAAAATCCCACTCAACTTATTCAATTAAGGGGGAATGAGTTATATAAAAAAGCAATTTAACCGACGTTCTTGACAAAAGGCCATAACCTGTGCTTTGGGAGGGATTAAGAGAATTTCTGATGCCCTCTTACCCGGTAGAAATCAAGGAAACCCCCCATAAATCTAACTCGGTTTCAGCAAATATGCTCGCTCCCTGTCCATTGAGAAATATTACAATAAACATGGGTACACCAAGAAAAGTTAAGGGATGTATCTATTGATAGATAAGGGGTTTTGGCTATTGTAGTAGATATGTTTGGGGTCAGTTGAGATAGACAAAAATAGTCAAAATATTTATAATGGAGGATTGGACTAAAATTTTCTGTGATTTGCCCATGTTATTGTCTTGCGCCACCGGTAGCGAACAGTTTTTAGGGAGTGAAGCGATCGCCACTTACGCCACAGCTAAGGCCGTAATCCTGCCGATTCCCTACGAGGCCACCACCACCTATCGCAAGGGTTGTGAAACTGGACCAGCGGCGGTGATTACTGCTTCCCAACAATTGGAAGCCTATGACGAGGAACTTAAGCGGGAAACCTGTTTAGAAGTGGGCATCTATACCCATGATGCGATCGCAGATACCCGTCAGCAACCGCAATTGTCCGCCGAGGAGATGTTAGCCGTCACCACAGCTACAGTTTCGCGTCTAATTGCCGATGATAAGTTTGTCGTCGCCGTCGGGGGTGAACACGCTATCACCACGGGAGTAGTACAAGCTTACCGACAAGCTTTATCGGAACCTTTTACTGTGGTTCAAATTGATGCCCATGGCGATATGCGTTTTGAGTACGAAGGCTCCCACCATAACCACGCCTGTGTGATGCGTCGGGTGTTAGAAATGGGTTTACCGACCTTACCCGTGGGAATTCGGGCTATTTGTCGAGAAGAAGCCGAATTAATCGCTAAACAGCAGATTCCCGTGATTTGGGATCGAGATATCGCCAAGGATCCGGATTGGATCGAAAAAGCGATCGCCAAAATTACCACCGAGAAGGTATTTTTAACCATAGACGTGGATGGCATCGATCCGGCTTTAATTCCGGGGGTGGGAACCCCGGAACCGGGGGGTTTAAGTTGGCATCAAACCCTAGGCTTTCTCCGTCGTCTTTTCCAAACCCATCAAGTGATTGGCTGCGATGTGATGGAATTGGCCCCGATTAGTGATTCGGTGGTCTCGGAATTTACCACTGCCAAGTTAATTTATAAGTTAATTGGCTATCAATTTACTGCCTAGGGGCTTGCCTAATTAGAAGCAATCGTGTTATGATAACAATTCGTGCGGACGTATAGCTCAGTTGGTTAGAGTACATCGTTGACATCGATGGGGTCACTGGTTCGAATCCAGTTACGTCCATAAGGTATAATCTTGATTTCTAATGATAGGATGAACGATCGAAGCTCTCCAGAAAAACCCTATGACTAGCTTACTGCGCGACTTTTGGTATGTGGCCACACCGGCAAATAAACTTAAACCCGGTCAGCTAATGGCCAAAAAAATGCTAGGTGAACCGATTGTTGTCGGTAGGAGAGAGGATGGAGAAGTGTTCGCATTGCGGGATATTTGCCCCCATCGTGGCATTCCGCTGCACCATGGCTGGATTGAGGGAGATGGGGTGTACTGTTGCTATCATGGCTGGAAATTTAACACTAGCGATGGCGTTTGTTCTGAGATCCCCTCATTAACTGAACACGATCGCCTTGATATTAGCAGAATTTGTGTCACCAGTTATCCCTGTCGTGAAATACAAGGTCATATCTGGGTGTTTATTCCGGCAGACTCAAAAAGAGAAATTAATCAAGAAAATCTGCCTCCTGTGCCGACTATTAGCGCTTTTGGCAAACTTACCCCCAAAGTAGCCGAAACTATCACTTTTGATTGCAATATTGACCATGCAGTGGTGGGATTGATGGATCCGGCCCACGGTCCCTACGTTCATACTTCTTGGTGGTGGCGCAGCGGTCCGCGCCAATTTCGGGTCAAGGAAAAACAATACGAACCTGTTCCCCTCGGTTTTCGTCTTGCTCCCTATGATATGCCTGTAAGTGCGAAACCCTATAAAATTTTGGGTAATAAAGTATCGATTGAAATTGTTTTTGAATTGCCCTCGGTGCGTACAGAAATACTACGAGGTGATCGCCATTTGGCCTGTGCTTTTACGGCAATTACTCCCATCGATGAAAATCACTGCGAAGTCCATCAAAGTTTATACTATACGATTCCTTGGTTGGCATTTTTAACCCCTCTTTTGCGTTATTTAACCCTACAATTCCTCAAACAGGATCGCGATGTGGTGATTAAACAACAGGAGGGACTTAGTTATCATCCAGCTTTGATGTTAATTGATGATGCCGATACCCAGGCCAAATGGTATTATCGCCTCAAGCAGGAATACGAAAAATCTCAAGCAGAAAAACGGGATTTTGTCAACCCCATTAAAGCACAAATTTTACGGTGGCGCAGTTAGAATTCGATGATTTTATGACTGGACTTCCCCTTTGACAAAAGGTGATAACCTCTGCTTTAGGAGGGATTAAGAGAATTTCTGATGTCCTCTTACTGGATGCAAATCGGGGAAACCTTTCATAAATCTAAGGCTTTCTCTAAGTCTAATCATTGTCCTAAACTAGGACTACAAGTCTCGCCATTAAATCCTCTTGCTGTGGCTAATTTTGATAATATCATCGGGTAATTTTGAGAGGTTGCCAAGGGTTCTTTTTTTTGACTTGATCTCCTTTTTAGCAAATATGATCCATCCCTGTCTATTAAGAAATATTACCATCAACAGGGGTACGTTAAGAAAAGTTAACGGGTTTATCCATTGTAGTAACGAAAAAATTAACGGATTGACCGCAGGGATTGCCTATCGGGAATTGACAAACCGGGGGATTTTAATCGCTTTGGTTGTCGGTATTTTAGGAGGTGCGGCTAAACTTTTTGTTTTTTTTCCCTCCCATTAATCTTTTGATAAAATTCCTTGTAAAAAAGCGGTAGTTTTTAAATCAATCCCAGTAATTGCCGTGCCGACAACTACCGAATAGGCACCCACTTCTAGGGCTTTTTTTGCTTCTTTTGGAGTCGATATTCCTCCTTCACAGATAACAGGAACTGACAACTTATTAACTAATTCCTCTAGGAAAGAAAAACTCGGCGGTGGCAGATGTTTAGTCGCTTCTGTGTAACCGTAAAGAGTTGTACCGACAATATCAGCACCGGCTGCCACGGCATAAATAGCACTTTCGATCGAGTCTATATCTGCCATGACTAATTTACCAGTTTCCCGATGAATACGATCGATAATTGTGGCTAAATTTTCATGATTAGGACGCTTTCTGGGGGTAGCATCCAAGGCAATTATATCGGCCCCCGCATCGGCAATGGCGAGAGCATCTTGATATTTGGGCGTAATATATACCGAACAATCAGGATAATTGCGTTTCCAGAGTCCAATTATCGGTATATCCGGCAATTGTTGACGGGTGGCTTTCAGATGAGCGGGACTATCAATTCTTACCCCACAAGCACCCCTATCCACACAAGCATGAGCCATGGCGGCAATAATTACAGGATCGTGCAGAGATGACTCCACTGGCGCTTGACAGGAGACGATTAAACCCGATTTTAAGGTTTCTATTCTCATAAATTGGGGTGTGGGGTGTGGGGTGTGGGGTGTGGGGTGTGGGGTGTGGGGTAGTGGGGTAGTGGGGTAGTGGGGTAGTGGGGTAGTGGGGTAGTGGGGTAGTGGGGTAGTGGAGCATTTGGCTGAAATTTCCCTAAACCCCTAAATCCCTATCACCCTATCTCCCGACTCCTGAATTCTGACTCCTGACTCCCGACTCCTAACCCCACAACAAACTTTTTGCCGCAAACCTTACTTATAAGCAGCAATACACTGTTCAACTAAAGCGGTTACTGCGTCCACATCTTTCCAACCGAGAATTTCTGTGACTTTTTTCTCTAGATTCTTATAGGTTTTGAAAAACTCGGCGATTTCCTCCAACCGATGGGGAGAGACATCTTTGAGAGATTTTACCTCTGCATAACGGGGATCTTTAGCGGGAACACAGAGAATTTTTTCATCGCGATCACCACCATCGATCATTTCTAACATACCAATGGGACGCGCCGTAATCACACAGCCGGGGAAAGTAGGCTGATCCATGATCACCATACCATCTAAAGGATCGCCGTCATCGGCGAGGGTATTGGGAACAAAACCATAATCACAGGGATATTGTACCGAAGAATAGAGAACGCGATCGAGAGCAAAGGCGTTTAAATCCTTATCAAACTCGTATTTATTCTTACTACCGGCGGTAATTTCCACTAAAACGTTAATTAAACCGGGTTTCGGTTGGGCAGGAATGCGCGATAAATCCACAAGCTTTCTCCAAATACAAGACAATAGCGCCTTTAGAGTGACCTAAAAGCGCAAGCAAAGTTAAAACACACTTTAATTAACTCCGATCCAAATTTTACCCATAAGGGGGATCGGGACGAAGAAAAAAAATTTTACCTTGGCAATCGTCTATCTCAATTCTGTCACCTCATTTGCCTCGTTAGGGAGTAGGATGTGTTACCGGTAAGGGGTTCTTCGGTATAGTTAGGCGTGGAGTTATATCCAATCGCTAACAAGGGTAACGTTAGGGTCAGAATTGCGATCATGGTTCCGAGTAAGTTGGCCCACCTATGACTAGGAGGTTCGGAAGTCTTCCCTGACGGGTTGCTGGATTCCATAAAGGGGTCGTGTTGAACTCGACAAGTAAAGAATACGAGAGATATATAGAGCAGTCAGCTATCGGCTTTTAGCTTTTAGCAAATTACTGCTATTTTTTGCCTTTGGGCTTGGTTAACGTCTCGTGAGCAAGCGAAACATTAACAGCAATACTCTCCCTACTAATTATATTTTACTCATTTTTTTCCAAGAGTTCACTCTGATACTTTTCTTGACGATCTCTCCAGATCATGGTCTGTTGGTGTTCGTCCCTGTGGCACTGTGGGTGCAAGCATTGCCTCCTTGTCTGATCCCGAAATCAAGTTGTTTCCTACTCAATCCACAAAAAAAATGTCTGAAAAGCCCAAATATTAAGCGATTCAAACATTTTCTCATTGCAATCGGAGGGTGATATTGACTTTATGTCTTAACTTCGAGCTTACGATAGAAGGCTGCCTGTTAATGTAGCCTATTTAACCAAAATATCGATTTTTTGCTGATTTATCGGGATAGACAATCACCTTTTCTTAAAATTATCCGAGTTTAGAGATAATTGGTTAGCTAATATCCCAACAGGTCGGGCCTCAAAGACTGGCAAGGCATCCTCAGTCCTTGACTTGTCCTCGAGAGCGGAATTAATCTACCAATATTCACATCATAACTCGATCGAGGGAGAAAAACCAAGAACCTGGGAGAAAATTGCCGATTACTCCCGGCCAAGATTACTGCTCAGATCGCCCCAGATAATGCCGTCAGTCATTCTTCAGCGAGAAACCACCTCGTTAGAGGATTCCGATTCTAGGGGGAGAGAGGGTTTAATTATCCCGTGTTTTGTCTCCTCCGGTGTCACTTGACGGATAACCTCCAAAGCTTCCTTGATCATTACCGCCATGGGAACCGCGACAATCACCCCCAGTAAACCGCCCACTCGCGCCCCTGTCAAGACCGAGACCAACACCCAAAAGGGATTCAACCCGGTGACACTGCCCAAAATCCGGGGAGCAATGCCGTTTTCGACAATTTGCTGCACCACTACCGCCACGGCTAAAACTTGCAGAGCTAAACCAATATCGCGCAAAGCTAGTAAAGCTGTCACCGTGACAATGCCGACGGTTCCCCCAAAAGGGATTAAAGCGATGGTGCCAATCAAGAGGCCGAATAGGAGACCAAAAGGGACTTTAATCGATAAAAATGCCGTGACTAATCCCAGGGCCATGCAGGTGGCACAAATTACCTGTCCGACAAAGTAATTCTGAAAACTTAAGCGTAGGGTTAGGGAAAAGGGTTGTTGGACGGGTTTGGGCAACCATTGGATAATACTCCTCCAGATATCGGGACTGTGGAGAAGTAGATAAAAGGTGAGGATAATGGTTAGCAGCACATCAAGCACTCGCACCACGGTAAAAACGGTGAGATTAAGGGCTAAATTAACGCTTCTTCCCGCGAGAATTTGTAATTCTGCCCCTAAACGACTGTTAAACTGAGCGATCAGACCATCGAAACTGATGGGAATCGGTAGATTCATCGTGTCGATTTTGGTATCTAGTTGCATCAGTTGGCGCTGTCCCGAGTCTAACCATTCTGGCAATCTGTTGACGAATTGCTGCGCTTGGGTGAAGACTAGGGGAACTAGGGTTATTCCCACGGCCACAAAAATTAAAATCGTGATCAGGGAAACCACGATCGCCGCTAAACCCCGTTTTAATCCCTGACGTTCCAACCAAGTCACCGGATAACCCAAGAGAAAAGATAGAACGGCCGCTATCAGTAAAATAACAAATAAAGATTCAAAATAGCCAAAAATTGCCGATAATGCCCAGGCATTCAGGACGATAAGTGGTGCAGCTAGAGCAATCACCAGTAAGCGAGATAAGGAATTCAGAGATTGCCACCACGTCTGAACCCAATTGCGTTTCGGGGGAACGACTTTAACTTCCACCATGAAGCCTCTTAAAAGGTTTGTTTCAATACTTGTATTCTGACAGATCGAAGCCGAACCCGCTAAATGATTGCTTTTTTATCAATTTTTTTTCTGAAGTATTTCTAGATTCTTGCGGAAAGAAGGGGTAAGCGGCCCTACTGCTCAAAGACTATTGATCAATAGCACCTCCTTGAGAGTCGAAGCGGGAAAATCCCTCTTTGGATTATTGATAATTTCACCTCTCTCTCATAGCATTTTTCTTTATTCGTGGCAGGTATCCTACTCCCCTCTCCCTCCCTTGCCACCCCGATGTGGGGGGGGTGGGGTTGAGGGTAATTAACCATCTCTGCCATTACTTTAGAAAAATGGTATGAACCAGTGCCATTTCAGGAATGACAAAATTAAATTCACACTCTGGGAAGAGGGAAAACCAGAACAGGGAAGGGAAAAATATCTGTAATTAATTCTGTCGGGGTAGTTAGAAAGGAATATCGTCTAAATTTTCCTCCACTGGTGTGTCGCTAGGTTGCCAAGGGGAAGGATTAGAAAGTTCATAGGATGCGTCGTATTCAAAATCCCCGGTGGAGACAGGTGCGACGGGTTTTTCCACCTCAGTTTTATTCGATTTGTAGGTATTGATTGGCACGACTTTTTCCGGAGTCGGGGCTGCCATTTCCCCGCTACTCATGCTGCCGTCAAGATGATAGAGATGACTAATGACTAATTCGGCCCGTTTTTCCTTAAAACCTTCGGGACGATCGATCGTCTGCATCGACAGACGACCTTCTAAAATTACCTGATCACCTTCATTATAGTTCTGAGCGACTTCTGAGGCCAAATTTCCCCAAGCTACGGCCCTTAAATTAGTCGGGGTTGCCTCGGCACGATTGGCAGAAAACTCGACTAACATTTGAGCATAGGGAGTTTGATTATCTTGGGTATAACGTAATTCGGGACGACGGACAATTTTAGCCATTAAAATGCAACTGTTCATGGTCGAAAATTAGTCTAAATTTTTTTGATAGCACCATTGTACTGAAAAAGTACAATGATCACCACTGTGGAGGTTAGGGAATTTTATGGGACTCTGGTTAAGAAAAAATCTCTTTAACACTTGGTACAACGTCATCTTAACCCTTGCGGGTCTATTTCTCAGCCTCTGGAGTGGTTTCAGTTTTCTCGATTGGGCGATAACTCAGGCAAAATGGGCTGTAGTCACGGAAAATCTCGGTTTATTTGTGGTCGGTCGTTATCCCGATCAGTCAATATGGCGTATTTGGCTGATTTTAACGATAATTGCGGCTTTATCGCTGTTTTCTTGGCAATTAACCCGGGGTCGCTTCCCCAATTGCCCCGCTTTTCTCCAACGCTGGTGGGGATTGCTCTGGTTATTGACTTTACCTTTAATTGCTTGGTTACTATTGGGAGGATTATTTTTAAAGGCCATTCCCCTCGATGATCTCAGTGGTTTAATCTTAACTTTATTAGTAGCGATCGCCAGTATGATTTTATCTTTCCCCTTGGGGGTATTATTAGCCCTGGGGAGACAGAGTGAATTACCGGCAATTCGTTGGCTATCTATTGGCTATATCGAATTATTGCGCGGTTTACCTTTGTTGGGAATTTTATTCATGGCTCAGGTGATGTTACCCTTAATTTTACCCGCCGGGACGAGACCAGAACGGGTGATCAGAGCGATCGCTGGATTTACCCTTTTTGCAGCAGCCTATCTGGCCGAAAATGTCCGGGGTGGTTTACAAGCGATTCCCAAAGGTCAATTTGAAGCGGCCAAAGCCTTGGGTTTAAAACCGATTTTCGTTTTATTATTGATCGTTCTACCCCAAGCTTTAAAAGCGGTCATTCCCGCTATTGTTGGTCAATTTATCAGTTTATTTAAGGATACTTCTCTACTGGCGATCGTGGGATTGGTGGACCTCTTGGGTATGGCAGGATCGGTTTTAGCTAATCCGAAATTTATCGGCGATTATCCAGAGGTTTATCTATTTTTGGCCTTTATTTACTGGATTTTCTGTTATTCTATGTCCCTAGCCAGTCGTAGGTTAGAACAGCGTTGATTGGGGTGTGGGGAAGTTTTATCAGTGATCAGTAAACAGTAAACAGTAATCAGTGAACTGAAAACTCCCATCTGATAACTGATAACTGATAACTGATCACTGATAGATGGCTACCTAGCTTTTTGTCATAAATATTGATATGATTTAACAATCAGCAGCAATTTATGGTAAATATATTTATTTAGGAGAGCGAAAAAATGGCTGGATTCTTTGGCCTGTTTGGCAATAAGACGAAATACGTCGATGAACCGATGGATATGAGCGCACCGGAACCGAAAGAGGCTTTTTACTTGGAACCCGATGACGCTAAAACTCTCGGTAATATCGACTTCATGCGGACACCGATCACGATCCGACGTACTTTCCCGAAAACTGCCTCGAATAAGAAGGGTGGCGAATCGATTAAACAGATTTCTTCTATGGAAGTCAGCAAAGTCACCGATAACGGTATTGTGGCAAAATCGGCGACTTCCGAGGCTAATAGTAAGGCTAACGCTGCTAATGATAACGTTCGTCGCGCTAACGATGACAATATCAATCCTTTCCTGAAAATGGCCCGCGAAATCAAGAAATAGTATAGGGTTTGCTGAATAAATCTAAAAACCTTGTTGGGTAAGACTTTTAGACCTTTTGGCCATCAAAAAGTAATGGATCTGGGAGTGATCGGGGGAAAAATCCCTGGACTTTTTCCCTGAAAATTAGGTAATTGACCCCCTCAAAATCGGTAAAACCCTACACCCCACACCCTACACCCTGCCACCACCGAAAAACTTTTTCAGCAAACCCTAGTATAGTAAGGTGAGCATTGGCCACCCTTGATATCAAACTTTGGTGGGGAAAGCCCACCTTTTTTTATGACCATTATTAACGGAAAAACCAAGTTATTAGGCGTAATCGGCGATCCTATCGGCCATACTCTTTCTCCCCTCATGCACAATGCCGCTATCGATGCCTTGGGGCTAAATTATGTCTATCTTCCCCTACCGATCGCCCCGGAAAATTTAGCGACTGCGATCGCTGGTTTGTCCGCCATCGATCTACAGGGTTTTAGCGTCACGATTCCCCATAAATTAGCAATTATTCCCTTATTATCGCAAATTACGGAGAAAGCAAGGCTAGTAGGCGCAGTTAATACCGTCTGGCGCACGGAAACCGGCTGGCAGGGAACGAATACCGATGTGGATGGCTTTCTCGCTCCCTTGAAATCCCTTGACAAAGATTGGAGTCAGGTGAATCCAGTTATTTTGGGCAATGGCGGCGCAGCCCGGGCGGTAGTGGTGGCTTGCGCCCAGTTGGGCTGCGGCAAAATTCATGTGGTAGGACGCAATCAAAAGAAATTAGATCCTTTTAAAGAAAGTTGGGCGAATACAAGCCTCTATGACCTCCTAGAAGTGCATAGCTGGGACGAATTAGAAGCGATGCTATCCACCACAGAACTCCTGATTAATTCTACCCCGATCGGAATGTCCCCCCAGGGCGAACAATCCCCAGTAGAGTTAGAATTATTAGACCTTTTACCCCCATCTGCGATCGCCTACGATCTAATTTATAATCCCCGGCCGACCAAATTTCTCCGGTTGGCCCGGACTAGAGGGATAAGAATTATTGATGGGTTAGAAATGTTAGTTAATCAGGGAGCGATTGCGCTAGAAATCTGGTTAGGTCAACCCGTCCCCGTCTCGGTCATGCGGGAAGCTTTGTTAAAACAATTCTAAATGCTAAAATCCTATTTCTGGCTTTATTTATGCCCCCTTCTAGCTCCTTGTGGAAAACTCTGAATAACTCGATTCTAGTACGCTATCTATTATTATTTGGCTGTGGCTGGAGTCTGATTATCTTAATTAACTATTTCTACGGGATGATCGCTATTTTTACTGGTTCAGCGATTCTGGCCGCCCTATTAAATTATCCTGTGGTTTGGTTATCCCGTTATCTACCGAGAGGACTAGCCATTGCTATTACCACCCTAGCAGCTTTTATCCTCCTATTTGGATTAGTCACAGGCATAGGATTAGAGGCGGTTAATCAGGGGAGAGGACTACTATTTAATCTTACCGATGCCCTGAGTCAAAAAGATTTTTTACCCTTTCAAGACTTTCTTGATCGATTAGATTTAAATAAAATGGTGGGAAGCTTACAAACGGGTTTAGCCACGGGTTTATCGATCGTACAGGGAGTTTTTTCCAGTGTCTTTACCGGCGTTTTCGGGGCGGTGATCAGTGTTTATATGCTCATCGATGGTGATAAACTTTGGCGAGGTTTTTTGCAACTTCTCCCCATAGCATACCGGGAGCGTTTTGCCAAGTCTTTTCGGCAAAGTTTTCTGGGATTTATTCGCGGGCAACTGTTGTTAATGCTCTTTTTATCGGTGACGAGTTTCTTGAGTTTTTCCCTATCAGGAATCAAATATGGGCTAATTTTAGCGGGTATTCTCGGTGTCATCGATGCTATTCCAGGTATCGGGGCAACCCTGGGCATTTTGTTGGTAACTATCTTGACTTTTACCTCCCAGGGACTAGCAGTGGCCGTTAAAGCTTTTATTGTCTGTGTAGTCTTGGTACAAATTCAAGATAATATTATTCGCCCTAAAGTTATGGGTAATGCCCTAGAATTAAACCCAGTAATTTTATTTTTATCCCTCTTTATCGGCGAAAGAATTGCGGGATTATTAGGGGTTTTTCTCTCCATTCCTATCGCTGGGATGATTGCGATCTGGATCGGATCGAGCGAAGAAAAACCAATAACAGCTTTAGAGGAAAATCAGTTAGGAGAAAGTCAAGAGAATTAAGAGCCGATCCCCAGTCTCTACTATACAATTAGGGAAATTTGTTATCCACAACAATAGATCGCTACCTATGGAAAACCTAGATTTAAAGAAATCCTCGCCCCTCTTACTTATCTCACCGTTTTTTCTCTGGGGAACAGCGATGGTAGCGATGAAGGGTGTTATCCCCCATACTACCCCCCTATTTATGGCGGCAATTCGTCTTGTCCCCGCCGGAATGTTAGTTTTAATGGTAGCTTGGTTTTTAGGTCGTCCTCAGCCCAAAACCCTGCAAGCGTGGCTATGGATTGCCCTTTTTGCTCTCATGGATGCCACTCTTTTTCAAGGTTTTCTGGCATTGGGATTAAATCGCACTGGGGCGGGGTTAGGATCGGTAATTATTGACTCCCAACCCCTAGCGGTGGCTTTAATGTCCAGTTGGCTATTTAAAGAAGTTATCGGTGTCTGGGGATGGTTGGGATTGGGTTTAGGAATTGGGGGAATTAGTTTAATTGGCTTGCCCGATCAATGGTTTTATGACTTTTTTGGACAAAAAGCGGTAAATATTGACTTTAGCTGGCAGGAATTACTAAATAGCGGCGAAATGCTGATGCTTTTGGCTTCCCTATCCATGGCGGTGGGAACAGTCTTAATCCGGTTTGTCTGTCGTCATGCGGATCCCGTCAGCGCCACGGGATGGCACATGATTTTAGGAGGATTGCCGCTATTTTTAGCTTCAGGTTTGAGAGAATCCCATCAATGGCAGCATATAGATTTAAATGGTTGGTTAGCTTTAAGTTATGCCACTATTTTTGGTAGTGCGATCGCCTATGGAATATTCTTTTATTTAGCCGCCAAGGGCAATTTAACCAGTTTAAGTTCTTTAACTTTTTTAACTCCGGTTTTTGCCCTCAGTTTCGGGAATTTATTCCTCGGTGAGATGTTAAGTGTATTGCAATGGGTGGGGGTATCTTTAACCCTCGTTAGTATTTATTTAATCAATCAAAGGGAAAGAATCGCCCCACAAGTGCGAGCAATTTTTGCTAATCTTTCCTCTGCTTCCGTGAAGTAAACATGAGTGTTGAGTGTTGGGTGTTGGGTTTTAGGGTTTTGGGGTTTTGAGGGATTAGTTAAAATTTCCCCATTTCCCCATTTCCCCATCCCCCTATTTCCCTATCCCCCTATCCCCCCATTTCCCCATTTCCCTATCCCCCCATTTCCCCATTTCCCTATCCCCAATCTCTGATTTATACCCAAAAGCAACTAACTCAAATTCCGTCCGAATTACCTCAACTCTGGCAAAATTTGCTTCTTGTAATTTCTGGTTGAGATTTTGAGAAGTAAAACCAGTTTTGTGAGCCATATAGGGCATTCCGGGAACTTCTGTTCCCATGCCGTAAAACATCCATAAAGCCCGCATGGGACCTCCGGGAGAAATATATAAAGGTTCATTTTCCATATCGCCTCTAGCGACAAATTCGGCGGCAGTTTGCATATCGGGAACTACGATCATTAAAAAGCCTTCGGGTTTAAGAATGCGTTTAAATTCCTCCAGTGCGATGGGAACTTCGTAATGATAAATATGTTCTAGATTATGACTAGAAAAAACCCCATCGACGCAGTTATCGGGAACGGCACTTAAATCGGTAATCGTTCCTAAAATATCTGGGTTAACGGCTCTCCCAGCTTTGGTGGGTAAAATGTATTCTAAGATACATTTCTCAAGAGCGAGGGGGTGGAACGAACCACAAAGGCACAAAGGACACAAAGATCGCTCGATCCTATGTCAATTAAACTTATCACACAGAACCTAGAAGAGCCGGTTAACAGCAGTATTGATATTGATATCGAGGCGAATTTCTTGCCAATTGCCATCGCGGAATAGTTGGGGTAAGGCTTAGGGATTATAGGGACAACAACCCACATTTAAAACCAGTTTTTTCGGGGATTTTAGCGCTGTTATCTCCGGGGGAGCATTCCAAGCTAATAAACAAATATTTGTCAAACCAAGCAAACCGTGATTAGCTACTTGATCATCTAAAATTATCTGAGCTTGGGGATGGGTTTTAGTAAAATCTTTTATTGCCTGTTGGAGAGCAGGATGCTGACATTTATTGATGATAATTAAAGCGGAATCAGACCAGAATTTTTGGGCTAAAAGTAGGGAGATAAAGAGAGATCGATAGTCTTCGGAGGCATCGTAGTAATAAACTCCCAGCTTTTCTTCACTGTTTAGTTCTTCCAGATCATCGAAAAAGTTTTCCGTTTCTTGATCGCTTAAAAATATCTGTTCTGATAGTTGAAAATCCTCCAAATCCTCAGATAATATAGTTAGCTTTTCTCTCGATGGATCGTATTTAGGGTTTGCGGCAAAAAGTTTGTTGGTGGGGTTAGGAGTCAGGAGTCAGGAGTCGGTCGTTTCAGGCTTTGTTGCCCTCTTTTTTGTACCAGTTTATGTACTATGAGGAGAATAATGCAAGGTTTTTGAATGTCCCAATCCTATTTTCTTGCACTAACATCAGATTTTAACAGGTCAAAAACCTTATTTTAAAAGGGTTTTACCATTATTCAGCAAGTCC
>NZ_JBHFLL010000311.1:0-24338 GCF_041928595.1 Microcystis sp. BLCC-F209 | reverse complement strand
CTAGGTTCTGTGTGATAAGTTTAATTGACATAGGATCGATCGATCTTTGTGTCCTTTGTGTCTTTGTGGTTCGTTCCACCCCCTCGCTCTTGAGAAATGTATCTTAGAATACATTTTACCCACCAAAGCTGGGAGAGCCGCCCTGCCAAAAGGCTCACCAGAATTCAAAAAAGCAATTTTCAAAAAAAAGCTTTTTGCTTTGTTGGATTCCAGGCTATTTAAGGGGTTAGGCTCATTTAAACTACTAATTTGCTATAACCAGTCTAGGAGAGCCTTATTGTCTTTGAGTAAAAAATGCAAGTTATAGCCGTGCAAATTATAACTGATCACTGATTCTAGGCTAATTTAATTGCTGCAGTGACTACCTCTTCTAAAGACTCTAACCAATGAAAGTTAACATCAGCTAAACTCTGACTGAGATCGATCGCTTTGCTGTCAGCTAGGACGCGAAAAATTATTTGTGGTAGGGTGGGATTGAGAAAAGAGCGGGGTTCCAAGGTTTGTCTTTCCTGTCGTGTGGCCCGGATCGTTCGTTCGCCGCTGCCCCGGCTGGGTGATAATGGGCTATAACTGCGGTAGTAATGGCTAATACTCTCGATCGCTTTTTGGCCAAAGTCGGGATAACTGACAATATCAACGATAACCACTTTTAAATTAGACAATAGTTGGAATTGTTGCAGACCAGCCTCTATTTGCTCGTTTAATTGCTCTAATTCTAGTCTTTCCTCCAGTATAAGCCAGGCTGCCAGTTTTGCCCCCTTGCTGGCTAAGGCATCCCAGACAGTGGACATCAAACCCTGGCCATTGCTAATCACGGCTATTCGGCCGGTTTGATCAATTATCGACCAAGGGGATTGTAATTGGGGTGGGGTCAAAGCGAGGAGATCGAGATGTCTAGCTAAAGCGGCATCATTAACAGTTATTTTGCCATCTAGGGCCATCACTTCCCCGGCTTCGTTGATACCCAGGGGATTAATCTCGATAATATCGAGATCTTTGCTGACAAAGAGACTATACATTTTTTCGAGAATTTGACTGATAGACTCGATCAAAGACCCTCTTAAACCCATAGATACGGCTAATTGCCGACAGAGATAGGGGGAAAATCTCGCTTCGATGACCACTTTTTGCATGGTTGCCAGTAAACTGTCCACATCCATTCCCCCTTGACTCGCACCCAGTAAAACCGGTCTTTGCAGATGATAATCGAGTAAAATCGCTAAAAATATCTCCTGTTGCGGATTATACCTGGCTTCTGCTAAGATTACCTCTGGATATTCTCCGGCGATCGGTAAATGAAAGATAGCATGGGCAGCAGCGATCGCATCGATGGTATTAGCGACAAATTTCACTCCTCCCGCTTTTCCCCGGCCTCCCGTGCGTACCTGGGATTTCAGCACGATAGGATAGGGAATGTTTAATCTTTTTAGTCCCGCCGGTTCGTGGATTGGTTGGGAAGGTAAAATGGGGATGCCGACTTGAGCAAATATTTCCTTGGCTTGGTATTCGAGTAAATCCATAATTGATTAATTGATAAAGTGGCGGTTCTCTCTTTGCTCGTTTCGGTAGCTTGGGGACTATGAAGATTATTTTAGCAACAGCATCCAGTTCACGGGTGATCGGGGAGAATATTCTTGGTTTCTAGGGATGGGGGACTGGTAGTGACGGCAATCTCGATCGCAAAAATTAAAGTTATACTAAATCCAGTTATTAAAGACTGATTATTTATTCCTCCTTTTGCCTCTTGCCTTTTGCCTGTCCTCATAAATAGCCTATACTCAGCGGATTTAGTATTAATTGTGTGATTATGGGGTTAAAGGCGAGACTTTTTGAGCTATCCACTCCCAGCAGTCTAGCAATCTTTGACTCTCTCTATTTCTATCTTTAGCTGGCTTGACTGCATTTAAACTGTGTATTAAATTAGTACGAGCGCACCACTCACCACTTCCCACTTCATAATTCATAATTCATAATTCCCCACTCCCTCAGTTTTTTGTCACAATTGTTACATTTTTTCAGAGATTTTAATTCGATCGGGTGATTTTTTTTGATAGGAGTGAACCTATAATTTGCTCAGAAATAGTTATTGTTCTCCATTGACCGTGTAAAACTAAGAACTGCGGACAAATCAAGAGTTTTGGCGTTTCAATAGACCAACTAAACTAACAACTGGCAATTAGTCGGAAATCTCAGTTATTTTTTGCTAAAATTCTCCTTTTTCCCGCATTTTCCTGCTTGGAAACAAACTTTTTCCCGCTTTCGTCTCTGTCTTTAATTCGCTCCCACTAGGAAACTCAAGGGTAAGATGCTATATTTTCAAAAGCAGGGTCGTCATCATCCTTTGACCCTATTAACAATGCTTTTAAGTGCTTCTTTCGTTGTGGTCTGCCTCTCCTTGACTCCCGCGATCGCACGTCAATTCGCCCCAATTAAACCGATTCTTTTGGGGAATAATCAATTAATTCCTGCCGGCACAGACATCCCTGTAAAATACGAGCAAGGGAAAAAAATTCTTTTAACCAAACAAGAAACTTTTTCTTTATCTCTGACCGTCACCGATAATATCAAAAATTCCCAAGGACAGACAATTATTCCCGATGGTAGTCAGATTATCGGAGAAATTAAACCTGACGGTCAAGGTTCGCGTTTTCTATCCCAAAAAATCTTTTTAAAAACCCCTCAACCCCAAGAAAAATCTATCGATGCTATTTCGGCAGTTTTCACTCGTCTAGAAAGACTAATTAAAGGAGTTAACCCCGATAAAATTATTCAGGGTGCGGTATTAGGAAAATCCGCCGCTTCTGTCCTCGCTTCCTTTACTTCTGACCAACCAGTTAGCGAGGGATTATTACGAGGAGGAGGATTAGAAGTATTAGCCGGCTGGTTATTACGAGGAGAATCTGTGGAATTATTGTCAATTAACCCCAAGGAAGATTTAAAATTAACCCTTCGTTCTGATTTTACAGGTCAGTAAGCTTAAAAAAATCTGGTGTGTTAGTTATTAATCTAACACACCAGCTATCGAGACTAGGCGGCGTTTTGCCGATACCATTCAATGGTTTTTTGCAAACCTTCTTTAAATTCCATTTGAGCAACAAAACCGAATTTTTCCTGAGCGCGGGTTGTATCTAAACAGCGTCGCGGTTGACCATTTGGTTTATCTATTTCCCAAACAATTTCGCCATCAAAACCCATTAAATCACAGATTAATTCGACTAAATCTTTGATAGAAATCTCATAATTTGTACCAAGATTAACTGGCTCCGATTCATTATAGAATTGACTGGCCATGACAATGCCGCGTGCTGCATCGGTGGAGTAGAGAAACTCCCGGGTTGGACTACCATCTCCCCAGACAGGAAGTTGTTTATCCCCCCGTTGTTGTGCCTCATAAACCTTGCGAATTAAAGCAGGAATTACATGAGAACTACCCGGATCAAAATTATCCTCTGGCCCGTATAAATTCACCGGTAAAAGATAAATTCCGTTGAAACCATACTGGAAACGATAGGACTCTAATTGTACCAATAAAGCCTTTTTAGCGATACCATAAGGCGCATTGGTTTCTTCGGGATATCCTGACCATAAATCGTCTTCATGGAAAGGTACTGGAGTAAATTTTGGATAGGCACAAATTGTCCCCACACAGACAAATTTTTGCACTCCTGCTAGATAGGCAGCGTGAATTAATTGGGTTCCCATCATCAAATTATCATAGAATAATTCGGCGGGTTTTTCCCGATTGAGACCGATGCCTCCCACATGGGCCGCCAAATGGATAATTAAATCTTCTTGGTCGGCTAAACGTTGACAGTTTTCCCAAACTCTTAAATCACAATCTTTAGACCGAGGAATTGTAATTTTTTCGGGATTGGCCCCCGCTGCAATTAATTGATTAACTACTTGCCGACCTAAAAATCCGGCCCCTCCGGTGACAACGATTCTCTGTTCGCTTAAATTCAGCATATTTTCACCTCTTTAATCCACAGTTGTCATCGAACGATTGCGAAGATAGGCCAAATCTTTTAATAACTGTCCGCTATCACCACCGTTATTAAGATTAATCCCCAAAGCCGCTAAATCCGCATCTACCATTAATTTTACCAGTCCCTCGAATGTCACCGACGGCTGCCAGCCTAATTTCTCTCTGGCTTTTGTGGAATCCCCTATCAATAAATCCACTTCCGCCGGACGCAAATAACGTTGATCAAACTCCACATAATCCTGCCAATTTAGATTAACGTATTGAAAGGAAATATCGAGAAACTCCCGGATAGAATAGGTTTCATTTGTCGCCACCACATAATCATCTGGTTCTTGCTGTTGTAACATTAACCACATCGCCCGCACATAGTCCTTAGCATAACCCCAATCCCGTTTAGAATCGAGATTTCCTAGGTAGAGTTTTTTCTGTTGTCCGGCAATAATTCGGGCCAAAGCGCGGGTAATTTTGCGCGTGACAAAAGTTTCTCCACGACGGGGGGATTCATGGTTAAATAAAATGCCGTTACAGGCAAATAAGTCGTAGGATTCCCGATAGTTGACCGTTTGCCAGTGACCGTAAACTTTCGCACAAGCGTAGGGACTGCGGGGATAAAATGGCGTGGTTTCTTTTTGGGGAACTTCCATGACTTTCCCGAACATTTCCGAGGAACCTGCTTGATAGAAACGGACTTCGATGCCGGTTCTTTTTTGGTAATCCCGAATTGCTTCTAGTAATCTTAAGACCCCCACCCCCACAGCATCGACGGTGTATTCTGGGGCATCAAAACTAACTCGCACATGGGATTGGGCCCCTAAATTATACACCTCGACTGGTTGCACTTGTTCGAGAATACGCCGCAGGGTCGTGCCGTCGGTGAGGTCGCCATAGTGAAGAAATAATTTAGCATCGGGCTGGTGGGGGTCAATGTAGATATGATCAATGCGATCGGTGTTAAAAGTTGAAGTACGACGGATGATACCGTGGACTTCATAGCCTTTTTCTAGTAACAATTCGCTCAGATAGGAACCATCTTGACCGGTGATGCCGGTAATGAGGGCGCGTTTAGCTTCAGTCATCAGTAATTTACCTAATCGGAAAGAATAAAGACCAGGGCAGGGTCTGACTGCTTATAGCATACTTTAGCCCCTCATGACAAGTTTGGCTAGGTTGACAGGGGACAAAAAGATGAATTGATTTTTTATCCGGGCTGCATAGATACTAAATTGTTCTGACAATTTTCTCGGAATTTTCTGACTTGAAATTCCTTGACTTTGGTTAATTGATAATTATCTTTTCCCATGGCCAAGGAAAATTTGGCTTCGGTCTCATTGAGTAAATTTTTGGAGATAGCTTTCCACTGTTCTTCTGTTTGCCAATGGACAACGATAATTAATTCCTCCTCAATGGCGGGATTAATCCAAAGTTCTTTACCTAAAAAACCCGCTTGTTTTGCTAAAAAATTTGTCCAAATTTCTTGATCTTTTTGGATAAATTTTTCCCTAGCTTCGGGTTTAACTTGAAATTCTAGCCACTCAATAACCATAGTAATTATCTCCTATTTTTTGGTTTTGATCAAGAATTCTTCTGTGAGTTTCATAAAAGCTTTGGACCCACTAGAAGAGGGCATGGCTGCCACCGCAGGCACGAACATATCCACAGCTTTAGCTACATTAACATCCATAGGAATCGCATTAGCAAAAATTTGATGGGCTTGAAAATCCTGTTGTACCCGGCGCATGACTTGATTATAGTAGCGACTGAGTAAACCACCACCAGAAAGAATAAAAACTATACCGAGTAACCCGGGGTTAATCGGTTCGGTTTCTTGATGACTAGCTTTCAGTTTCACTATTCTTCTTTCTAATAGCTGAATGCCGACAATTGATAAGGGTTCTGGACGGGCAGGTAGTAAATAAAAATGACTGCTACATAGACCACTACGAGTTAAAAGATTATAGCCCGGAGCGCAATCCATGATAATATAATCGTAACGGTCTTGAATGGGGTCAATGATTTTTTGAATTAGGATTCTTTCTAGGTTATTCCAAGCATGATCAAAGCCTAAATCTTCCTCTAGAATTGCTTGATGGTGCAGGGTTTCTGAGACGACATATTCATCATAAAGCTCGATGTCTCCCGGCAGTAAATCTAATCCTTGAATTTCACATACTGAAGGGACAATAATATCATCAATAGTTAATTTATTGTAGGGATTGGGTTTGATAATTGCTTCTAACAAATAGCTTAAAGTGCGTTTTTTGCGACGCAGTTGAGCAAATTCATGGGGGGACATTAAACTAAGAGTTGCACTGATTTGAGCGTCTAAATCGAGGACAAGCACTCGTTTTTGCTGAAATTTAGCTAAACAGGTGGCAAGGTTGACGGTAAGGGTAGTTTTTCCTACTCCTCCTTTCATATTAACGGTGCTGATGACAGTGGCCATTAGGGTAATTCCTTTCTAGTTAACCGATGGAATATCTCGACGCAAAACCTGCCCGTTGGGAGCCATAATCAAAGGGGGTAAACTGGTAATATCGATCGCCTCTTGGGTTTTCATGTCGTAGGTGGTGTAAACTGTTTCCTGTTGATTGGGATTAATATCGACAATTGTTAGGGTTTTTCTGGGTGCTTGTTCACTGTTCAATAACCGTCGCGGTCCACTGCCTAAAGCTCCTGCGTGTAATAATTGTAATTGCCCCCGTTTACCCGGATAGTAAGCGTGAGCGTGGCCACTAATATAAGTATGCACCTGATGGCTTTCTAAAAAGGCTCTTAATTGCTCGGCATCGGCTAAATAATCCCCCGGTCGATTTCTGCCCACGGCAATACCGTAGAGAGGTAAATGACCGATTACTAACCGCATTTTAGCATTTTTAGCGTCGCTACTACTCAAGTTTTTTGCCGCCCAATTTAGTTGTTCCCGAGAGATTAAATGAGTGGAGGCATCCCAAACTAGATAGAATATACCATTTTGAGTGAAAGTATAATAAAAAGGAAAGCCAGTTTTATCGATAAAATTTAAACTTGTATTATGTTGGGGATTTTGCCAATAATCCTGGGCTAATTTCCTCTCTTTAGCATAGATAAATTTTCCCGTCGATAAAGCTCCAGAAGCGTCATGATTACCGATGGTAAAAGCAAAAGGTATTTTAGCAGCTCGCAGGGGTGCAGCGATATGGTGATCAAAGGCTGACCACATGGCGTTAATTGCTGCCTCTGTCAAGCTGCTTTTTTGTCCTGCCACCATGTCGCCACCACAGAGAACCAGATCGGGTTTATGATTGATAATTAAGGGGATAGCTCGATCGATTTCGGGATCGTAAGTAGTGGAACCGTATTGACTATTAAGGTCACTAATGACGATTATCTTGACTTTTTTCGCCTTTTGTGCTTGTTTAACGGGAGACTCAGGGGGATTTTTGGAAGTAACGGGCTGTAAAATCTGATGAGCGCAAGCCACCAAGCTAAAACCGCCTAAACTGCCACTAATCAGCAAAAATTTACGGCGTTGCATAGGCTATCAATCTCGTCTTTAATTGAGGTCACGTCAGTTAGTGTAGCAATTTTTGTCCCTTCGATCGCTTTTTTTCTCCATCATCCCAATTAACCCTCAGGAGATAACTTGACAATTCTCTTAACTTCTTTTGCGCCTTGGTTATGCCATCACCGCAGTAATTCCTCCGATGATTTGTTAGTATCTATTCAAGATAATTATGCAAAAAAGCTTTTATTTTTGCGTCAACTTCCCGTTAATACCCATCGAGCCAGTGAACGAGTTATCAAAGCTATTCAAGACAAAAACCCCGATTTTGTTATTTGTTGTGGCATGGCAGAAAGTCGTTATCGTTTAAGTTTAGAATCTCAGGCTAGGAGTAGCACAAAAAAGTTATTGACACCAATTCCTCTTCAGGATTTGGTCAAAGAGCTTGCCTATACCTACATCAGCGATAATGCCGGTCAGTTTGTCTGCGAAGAATTATATTTTCAAGTCTTAAAACATCATCCGAGGGCTTTATTCGTTCATGTGCCGCTTTTAACTGACAAAAATTTCGCTATCATTCAAAGAGATTTTCAAAAAATTATCAGTAAGTAGTCGTTAGCTTATAGACTATCATCGGGGAGTCAGTTTCAAGGGAAAAAGGAAAAAGAAGATACTGGTATTTTGCCAAGCAACAAGCAAGGTTATTGCAAACGTGCAGTACATTGACCTATACTTGTATTTTGCCAAATCACATAGTAGGTATTATTTGGTATTACATTAATTAACCCTTCCCCATAGACTTGACAATTGCCAATAGTTTGACAACGAATTTGTCCAGTTATTTGATATCTTTGTTGTCCTAAGTCAATATTATTTATAGTAGAAAAATTTCCTTGCGGATAAAAATATTGACCACTAATGTTGATAGCTATGGGCAGAACACATCCAAAATTATCCCCCAGATAAGCTATATTAATTAAGGTTTTTTGTGGCGTATATGTAGGGGTTGGTATTGGTGTTAGTGACGGTTCCGGTGGTTTACGAGCAAAAAAAGATTTAATTTCTTGCCACCACCAGGGGGCTGTCGCTCCAGCAAGAAGGGCTATAATAACAGAACTAATAATCTGTACGATTAAACTATTGTTTTTATTATCACCAGACATTTTCCTATTCCTCACTTGTGGATACAGCGTTTACCAGATACATGAGGTTCTTTCTCGCATCTGAAACACCTAATTGGTAAGGATTAGTCTCCGCTTCACCTTGACGAGAAAGGCTGTAATTAATTAGCTATTGACATTTAAGAAAATCACTGGGAGTCTAAGTAGTGTAATATCCATTGCCAGACTAGCACATAATTGGGGATAGGTCATCTACTTGTTACATTAGTTAAAAATGATGCAAAAACCTTCTATTAGTTAAGAAGAGATTAATTACTTTAACAACAAAAGAGTCAGATAAAACTAAAAAGCTCCTCAATTATCCAAACTGGTAGTGACTTTACTAAAAAATGTTTACTGCTGAAACGCTCCCGCATAGTGAGATAAAATCTCGGATACAGCAGTTAAGTACCTAAGCAAAATTAATTACACATATCTAACCACCTCTTGCCTCTTGTCTCTTGCCTCTTGCCTATCTTCACTAGGAAATTAATTTTGCACGACTACTTATCTTAATGGTGAGTTATAGCACCGGAATTTTTTAAGGCCGATAAATTAGCATTACCCGTACAGAATAAAGCAATTTCTAATTCAGCAATTAAAAAAGTCACCAACTCATCTACCGCCGCCTCCGATGCCACGGCTGCGGTGAGAAAAGGCCGGGCTAAACCGCCTAAATCAGCCCCTAAAGCGATAGCTTTGGCAATATCGACCCCATTTTTCAGGCCTCCGGAAGCGATGAGAGGAATAGTAGAATTAATCGCCCGGATAGAGGTAATACAATCGGCTGTGGGTAAACCCCAATCGGCAAAAACTTGACCTAAATGACGCTGTTTTTTGTCTTTTGCCCTTTGACTTTCCACCTTGGCCCAAGAAGTACCGCCAGCCCCCGCCACATCAATCGCCGCCACCCCCGCCTCTATTAACTTTTCAGCCATTGCCCCGGAGATGCCGTTACCCACTTCCTTGGCCACCACAGGAACGGGCAATTTAGAGCAGACAAGGGCGATTTTGTCAAGGAGTCCTCGAAAATTTTTATCGCCTCCCGATTGTACCCATTCTTGCAGGGGATTAAGATGAAGAATCAGGGCATCAGCCTCTAATAAATCGACTAATTTGAGGCATTCTTCCACACCACAACCATAATTTAACTGTACTGCCCCTAAATTGGCCAAAAGTAGGATATCGGGGGCGAGATGGCGAACGGAAAAAGTGGCGGCTAATTCTGGCTGTTCGAGGGCGATACGTTGGGACCCAACCCCCATAGCTAAACGGTAACGTTGGGCGACGGTTGCCAGTCGAGTATTGACTAGATGGGCTAAGGTAGTTCCCCCGGTCATCGAAGAAATCAACAGAGGGGCGCCGAGGCTTTTGCCCAAAAAGCTAGTAGCGATATTAAGATCACTGCGGTCTAGTTCTGGCAAACAGCAGTGATTAAAGCGATATTTCTCTAATCCGCTGCTAATTTCGCTAAATTCTACGTCTTCTTCCAGACAAACTCGCAAATGTTCGGCTTTACGATTTTCTATGTCACTAGCGGCATTAACGGGGGGGAGAGTGGTCATAGGTGAAGGATGACAATCGCTACACAGTTAACTATACAGGATATCGCCTCACAGTTTTGATCAACAATTCCCCGCATCATAGAGTTATCGCCAACGACCTACACCAAAATGTGCAGGGTGCGTTCCCCAAAAATCGATCGCTGGAGCAGTAGGAGCCACATTAGGGAACGCACCCTACGGCGATCGCACTCAATAGCCGGTGGGTGAAAACACTCAAAGTGATCTCATCTAAAACTGCTCCTTATCTCTAAAAAATGTCCCCATTACCTGAAGCAGTCTTCCTGTACGATAATCATAAAATCCAGGAGTCAAGTTATAAAGGGAAAACCCCATTTCATTAATATTGCTTAGCATCTCCTCAAACAGCACTTGGTCTTCATATAGAGGAACCAAAGACATTTCTAAAAACATTCCTTTAATTGAGGGTAGAATTCCTGATGCACCTTGCAGAACTCTATCTTCATACCCTTGTGTATCAATTTTGAGAAACGGCGCTTGGAAATTGGAAAAGCAGTGGCTCACTAGTTCATCTAACCGCCTCACCTTGACTACTTCAGAATCAATGTAAGCTGATCTACGAGCCGCGTCTACATGAGCAGGTAAGATACCCAGTATTGAACTACTTTCAGAATTACCAGAAATATTAATTGTGGCTTCACCAGTTGTATTGCCAACCGCGCAACGTTCTGCAACTTCCCAGTTAGGGTAGTTCTTACTTGCAATAACTAGCTTCTCATAAGCAGATGAGAGAGGCTCAAAGGAAACAATTTTACCTTGATACCCAATTTCAATAAGACCCTGAGCATATTGCCCAATGTTTGCTCCTACATCTAAAACCAAGTCAACTTCATAGAGGGTCAATAGCTTCAAAAATCGTGAGCCTTTACGTTGAGCATCAATCGCCTTAGCTCGATCAAATGCTGAGGGATAGTACTTAACGATGTCGAAACCTAGTTGTCGAATAAATTGTCGTATTTTCTTTTTCATATTTTAGCCACAGCTATGAACTCAACCTGCTGCCAATTGCAGCCCCAAGGCAGACAGAACCGCTACCACTAAAAGACTGCGGTCTAACTACATAATATACGGAAACTTTCCACATATCACGCCAAATACGCATTTTTTAAAAAATTTCCGCCTATTACTCTCCTATAGAGCGATCGCAAGAACTTTTCCTATAAAATGACAAGTAACCGTGTTATGCCGAATTATTATAGGCGTTCTCATGTTTTGAAAATCCCACAGGGTGGCCGATACAAAATTAGGTTATACTTCATCTTTATGAGAAACGATCCCATTACGGGAGCGAATTTGGGGAGGGATTTACTACCATATTTAACTTCATTTGTCAAGAAATTCGCTCATTTTTAGGCGCGATCGCTTTTTACACAATTATTCCGGTTCCGATTGCCTGGCCTGATTTTGGCAGAATTGCCCGATGGATTCCCTTAGTGGGCTTATTTTTGGGTTTAATTTTGGTTTTGCTCGATATAACTCTAGCTGGTCTGGGAATGCCACCCCTGACTCGTGCAGTTGTCCTTGTGGGGGTTTGGGTTTATCTGACGGGAGGACTACACCTTGATGGAGTTAGTGACACGGCCGATGGTTTAGCTGTCACCGACCCCCAGCGTCGTTTAGCGGTTATGGCCGATAGTGTTACTGGGGCCTTTGGAGTCATGGCCGTGACTATGGTTTTGCTGCTAAAAATCGCCGCTTTGACCGATTTAAGCGATAATCGAGCCTTAGCTCTAATTTTAGCACCAATTTGGGGACGTTGGGGGCAAGTAATGGCGATCGCTCTTTATCCCTACCTCAAACCCACCGGTAAGGGAGCCTTTCATAAAGTGGCTTTTTGTCTGCCTTGGGACTGTGGGGGAGTAATTTGGGGTTTAATCGCCCTATTTGGCGGTCTAAGGTGGGGAATAATCGCCATTAGTGCTGGAATCGCCTTCGCTATGCTTACTGGTTACTGGTTATATCGTCGTCTTCGGGGTCACACCGGCGATACCTACGGTGCGGTGGTGGAGTGGACAGAGGCTCTTTTCTTGGTTTTTTTGAGAATAATTAGCTAATTTTTGCCCTCCACGGCCCGTAAACGGGTTAATTTCAGGGTAAATTTTCCTCCACCGGTTTCTCCGAAAGCTCTCACCCGAATAATATATTTACCCGACTCGGTAATGCGCGCAAAGAGGAGGGCATTAGTGCCACCATCGGGACCATCGTCATTTTCTGCTACAGTGGAACCATCGTCAGCCAGGAGAATTAACACCCCATCAAAATTTTCTGACTTGAGATCGATGGCCACCTGATCATCCTTGTCCAAATCTACGGTATAATCTCTGGCAAACCCCCCCTCACCCGTGGGAATATCCTTGTCGGTGAGAGTATCGTTAATTTCTTTGTTGAGGATGAGGGGGACGGGATTATAGATTTTTTCCGCTCGCACTGGTAAAGATTGACCGCTTAACCAGAATAAAGTGAGCAAGACGCATAAACCAGAGTAGCGACCAGTCAAAGGGAATCTTGTCATAATGGCAGATGTTCGTTTTCTCAATCTCCCTATTCTACAAAAAACTGATAACCATCAGCAGTTCGACAAAATTAAATTCAGAATCTGGAAAGGGGGAACACCAGGACTGGGGAACTGCCTGTAATTAATTTGCTTAACTATGAATATATATTCTTTGTTAGCAAAAACAAGTAAAAAAATCCCCCTTTGAGCAAGGGGGAAGATAAAATCCATTTAAGGTAATTGCTGTGATCATTAATTGACAATATTTAAAAGAGATTGATTGAAAAAGAACTAGAAGTTAAAAACTTAAAGAGGGTTCTTACATGGGCAAAGAAGCTAAAGACTGAGTGATATTATAGGCTTGACCGCGATAGGTAACGGCTACCAGTTTCTCAATGGTTTGAACGACACCACGGGTTTTTAAATAGGGAACACCACGATAGCCTAAAATCAGCGGACTGGATGCAACGGTGGCAGTGGGATTTTTCTTGTAAACAATGCCGCGATAGGTTAATTTCATAGCTGTCCCTGGAGATAATTAGTGAGTTAGTCTTATCTCCATCGGCAGCGAAATTAATTCCAGAAAAGCTCAACTTTTTTCTGGGTAACTATCCTACCAAGAAGACCCTCGATAGCGCATTTCTCGACGCAAGGCATAACGACGGGCAAAATTGGGAACATCGCCCCGATGACCTAATAAAATGACCGTATCGCCTTGCTGTAGAATGGTGGAATGGTCGGGATGGGTGATGACACCACCATCAAATTGACGGATAGCGACGATAATAAAAGCACCCTGTCCCCGCACTTCCATCTGACTGATAGGTTGTCCCAAAAAGGGCGAATCGCTTAAAATCGAGTATTCTTCAAATTGCATATCGATATCGGCTAATAATTCGTTGAGATTGCGCCTACCTTCATCTTCCTGTAAAAAATCGATTGCGGCCGGATGGGTGATTAAATGGGCCATTCTCTCCGCTCCAATGGTAGCAGGTAAGACCACTTGATCGGCTCCGGCTAGTTTTAATTTTTTCTCGGTGCTGGGATATTCTCCCCTGGCGATAATGTATAGTTGCGGACTGAGTTCTCTTGCGGTTAAAGTGATGAAGACATTTAAGGCATCATCGGGTAATACCGTCGCTAAAACTCGCGCTTTGTCGATGCCGGCTTTTTGGAGAATGCTTTCATCGGTAGCGTTACCATTAAGAGTTAAGTAGCCTTTTTCCTGAGCTAATCCAATGCGATCGGGGTTATTATCGACGATAATAAAGGATTGGGCTGTTTTTGCCAATTTAGTCGTTAGGATGCGTCCTATGCGCCCAAAACCGCAGATTATGACGTGATTTTCTAAGGATTCCATCTCTTTATTCATCCGGCGATCGCTAAAGGCTTTGTTAATTTCTCCCTCGGTCAGCATCTGAAAAAACCCCCCCACCACATAAACGGCCGAGGTGGTCCCACAGACGATAACTAACATGGTAAAAGCTCTCAGACTGGGTGTGTTAATCGGTTTAACTTCCCCGAAACCTACCCCAAATATGGTGATAATCACCATATAAACGGCATCGAGAAAACTCCAACCGTAGGCCATATAACCGATAGTTGCCCCGACTACCGTAGCGAGAAAAAAACTCGCCCCGATGATGATCCTTTTCAGTGAACTTTGCATCGATTTCTGTTAACTGACAATCTAGCTATCAGCTTACAACCGTTTACTGTTTACTGATCACTGTTTACTGTTTCACCGCGTTTTAATAAAGCTTGTCTTGCTTGTTTTTCATCTAACCAGTATTTCGGTAAAGCATACCGATGGGTGAAATGTAATATAGATATTTCTAGATAATCCTCTCAGATTTGCCTGAGAAAATAACATTTCTCCCAGTTGCTTGGTTCCGATGAGAGAATTTACCGAGATGATCTTAAAATCAATGTTCGGCAGCAACTAAAGCAAGAAATAAACTTTGATCTAATGTCCGAGGGAGGGATGGGATTTTCTTACCTCTTTTTTCTGCTCCTGTCTCCGAATCTCCTCACCTAACGGAAGATTTTTTATTTTTGCAGGAGAGCTTTTTAACTGGCTGTTAACTTAGTCATAACTTGGATACTGTATAATCCCTATGTCAAGGGTCTGTAATAAAATTTAACCTAATCAAAGTCCGAGTATCAGTTTTGACTTTATTAATGAAAATATGAGTATTTCTCGCCGTAATTTCCTCACCTTTTTAACTGCCACTGCTGGTGTCTCTTTTTTCAGTCTGCAAGAGAAAAAATATTCCTCTCTGATTAGCAGTCCTGCGATCGCTGCTAATAATTTCGGCTTCAACTTTGTCCCAGTCAAACTGCCAATTCCCTTAAAAATTGACGGGATGAGCGATGAAAGCCAAAAAAGTGCCTATCAAACCTATACAGTCCTAGATGATCTCGTTCTTCCGCAAGGATTCACCTATGATGTGCTGGCCCAGTGGGGGGATGCAGTGGGTGATTCCCGTTTCGGTTATAACAATGATTATCTATCTTTTATCGAAACCAGTGGGGGTCAAGGTTATCTAACCGTTAATTTTGAATATATCAGTGGTCGTACTTGGCTACAAACCTTTGAACAAGTGATTGGTAAAACCCTACCCGTCAAGGAAGTACGGGAAAAAACGAACGAAAAGGGTGAAATTGCCGCCTATAGCCTGCAAGATGCCAGCTTAAAGGCAAAAATTGCGGAAATATCCCTAGAAGGTTTAATTGATCAGGGAATTGGCGTAATTTCCCTGGCGAAAGATGCAACAGGAAAATGGCAACGTACCTATAGTAAAGCCGATCGCCGCATTACCGGTATCTCTGGACTAAAGGACGGCCGTTACCTAAAAGCGACCGGTCCTGCTGTAGCAATTTTTACCAAAACCGATAAACTTGGCTACGATGACGGATTAGGGGCAAAAATTATCGGAACGTTTCAAAATTGCGCCGGGGGAACAACTCCCTGGGGAACCGTATTTAGTGCCGAGGAGAACTTTCAAGACCAAGTGACGGAGGTAGTGTTAAAAGATGGTTCTTCTTTGCATCCCGATACTACTCCCTTTATTCTCAATAGTGGGGAAGTGGATGGCCGGGGTAACGTCTTTGGGTTAGCGGGAAATAAATACGGTTGGATGGTGGAGGTGGATCCGGCCAATCCCGACGATTACGGCACAAAACACACTTGGTTAGGGCGTTTTCGCCATGAAGCGGTCGCTTTTCTCGCTCGGACGGGGCAACCCTTGGCAGTTTATTCGGGATGCGATCGCAGAGGCGGTCATATCTATAAATTCGTTTCCGAGGGCAAAATTAGCGATATTAAGCAGAAAAATAACTCAAAACTCCTAGAAAAAGGAATGCTCTACGGGGCGAAATTCAACCCCGATAAAACTGGTTATTGGATACCATTAAATCCCGACACGGAGATAAATCCGGTCCTACCGAGTCAAATTGCCGCTAGTCGCGGGGATGGGGTGGTAGCTTTGCCAAATCCCGAAAGAACGGCCAATGAGACTAAATTACTGCTATTTAAGGACGATGAGGAGATTCTAGCCTACAAAGCTAAATATAAGACCCTCGCAGACCTGTATGAAGGTAATGGGACGGAAAAACAGGGAGCAATTCTCATCGATGCTCATTTTGCCGCTAACGCAGTTGGGATCACTTGTACTGGTCGGCCAGAAGATACGGAAGTGGACGAGAATGGCACTTTATATATAACCTTTACCTCTGGTAGTCCCAGTGAAGCGGAGGGAGGAGCCGATAGGGAGATATTTAAGGGACCAAATGGCGAAATACCCTACGAATTTGGTTGGATTATCAGCTTAAGGGAAGATAACAACGATGCTGCTTCCTTAAGTTTTCGTTGGGATGTGGTCGCTTATGGAGGGGAACCGACAGAGAAAGGTGAGGGTTTTTCTAATCCCGATAACCTCGCTTTCGATAAACAGGGAAATCTCTGGATGGTTAGCGACATTTCCACGGGTGGGTTAAATCGAGAGATGAAAACTCGTTATCCCCAAGGAGTCCCGGTTAGTCAACGGGATTTATTGGGGATTTTTGGTAATAATAGCGCTTGGGTGTTTGCCAAGGGTCAAGAGCATCCCTATCCTTTTGCTATCGCTCCCATGGATGCGGAATTAACGGGATTGTACTTTACTCCCGACCAAGAGACGTTATTTTTGGCAGTACAACATCCGGGGGAAGCGGGGGGAATTCGTCGGGATTTGGCCTTTGAAAACCGTAAATTTGCCCTTAAAACCACTAATGGGCAGGAATTTGAACAAATACGACAAGTACCCCTAGGGTCGAATTGGCCTAGTGGTCAAGTTAATCAACCTCCCCGGCCGGCAGTGGTGGCAATTCGCCGAATTGAGTCAAAATCTGGTTAATACATTTGTTTCAAATGATTGGGTTCCTTTGGGGATTTCTGAAAAACAAAAAAGGGGTTTTAGCCCCTTTTTCTGGATTATTTAGTTATTTTTTCGGCGATAACATCATCATCATGTTACGACCTTCTTTTTTTGGCGCTTGCTGTACCTCAGCCACATCCTGTAAGTCTTTGGCCATGCGCGCCAGTAATTCTTCCGCTAGGTTAGAGTGTTGAATTTCCCGGCCTCGGAAGGTAATCGTCGCTTTTACCTTATCTCCCGCTTTTAAAAAACGTTGCGCTTGGTTGACTCGCACGTTGTAGTCATGCTCATCGATTTTATAGCGCATTTTAACTTCTTTTATATCGGCTGTATGCTGTTTTTTCTTGGCTTCGCGGGCTTTTTTCTCCTGTTCAAACTTGTATTTGCCATAGTCCATAATCCGGCAAACGGGAGGACTTGCCGTTTCACTGACAAGGACTAGATCAAGTTCCTTTTCTTCGGCCACGCGCAAAGCTTCGGCAGGAGTAATAATTCCTAGTTGAGAGCCGTCGCTATCGATAACGCGGATTTCAGGAAAGCGGATTCTTTCGTTAATTTGGGGGAGATCGCGAGTAGTGCGTCTTTTATCTATCACAGGCGTTCTTGGTTATCTCTATTCTGGTTAGTTAATCGGGTGGAGTTTACAAAATGATTTACTTGCTATTCTACCTACTCGATCGAGTTTCTTGGCCAATTGTTAAGTTTTCTTGCAAGGTTAATTTTTAGCCGCCGGTCGTCAGCCAGATAAGCTGTTGTCTATGGGCTTTGTTAGACTAAATCCCGTTTAAAAGCTCTAGGATTGGCAAGTTGTGGGACAATACCTAACTGGGTTTTTCAAGTTGGATTGGCAGTTATACCATTTTTCTTGGTTCGTGTCCCTCACCCCCGCCTCCCCTTGCCTCCCGACCCCCCCGATGTCGGGGTAGGGCAGGGGGGGTGGGGAATTAACCATCTCTGCCACTACTTTAGAAAAATGGCATCACATTCTAGCCTATATCGTGTAAATGCGCTAGTATTCAAATTAAAAACGTTCTAAAAGGAGGGGGTTTCAGACCCAATTTTTCGATGAATAGCAGTCAACAATCTGAAGTTACAGGCCAATCTGTTCTGACATTTGATGGAATAGATGATTATATACAGTTGCCCGCTGCCAATACCGACTATTCCCAGGGGTTTACCGTAGAAGCTTGGGTACAGCACCAGAGTTGGCGCTTTTGGTCAAGAATTATTGATTTCGGGAATGGAGCCGGGAAAAATAACATTGTTTTGGGAAATGTGGGAACATCTAACGCCCTAGGACTACATCTGTATTGTAACAATGGACATCACATCTTAGAAGCCGCAAATGTCTTAGAAATTGGTAAGTGGACTCATATAGGAGCTACCATTGATCAGTCGGGGATGGCCAAATTGTATAAAAATGGTCAATTAATCCAAAGTAAACAATTAAGCCTTCCAGATAACCTAAACCGAACCCTAAACTATATAGGTAAGAGTAACTGGACTAATGATGGTTACTTTGAAGGTCAAATGACGGAAGTGAGGGTGTGGAATACCGCCCGACTGGAATCGGAGCTGCAAAGGGATATGTACCAGAGATTAAAAGGAAATGAAACCGGATTAGTAGCATATTGGCCTCTCAATGAAGGTTCAGAAAATATCGCTAAAGATCAAACAAGTAATGACAATAAAGGCACAATTAATGGTGCCACTTGGCAGCAAGAGCAACTGCCGATTCAAACTCAACTATCTCAACCGGTAGAATTAGGTCAGGTAGGTGGTTCAATCGCCACTCCAGCAAAACCCGAACTATCTGTAACTAGCGACAAAGGAGATCAAATCCAGTCAACCGACAAAGAGGACCGGAAAGATTCACAATTATCTGGGGCCGACAATAGCGAACCTACTAAACCATCCCATACAAGCAAGAAAAAACGTTTAGTTGTTTGCTGTGATGGGACTTGGAATCAACTGGCAAGTTCCTATCCTACGAATGTGGTCAAATTTGCCCGCTTAGTTAAACACAGCGCCGATGATCAAACGCCACAGATTGTCCATTATATATCAGGATCTGGCACGGCAGAAGATGATAATTTAATCGAACGTTTAGGCGGGGGTGCCTTTGGCTGGGGAATTGACAGAATTATTCAAGATGCCTATCGCTTTTTGTGTATGAATTATAATGTAGAGGCTGAAGACGAAATTTACCTAGTGGGCTTTAGTCGGGGGGCCTATATAGTTCGTTGTTTAGCAGGTATGATCTATAAATGTGGTTTATTGAGTCGTTCCAAGATCCGCGAATTGCCTAAAGCTTATCAGCTTTATCGAAATTTTAAAATTAGTCCAAATGCTCCAGAATATCAAAAATTCCGCCAAGATAACAGCAAAAAGATAGATACCGAACAAGATTATTTACAGTATCGTGTACCTATCAAAATGTTAGGGTGCTGGGATACGGTGGGAGCATTAGGTGTTCCTGATGTGGTGCCTTGGCTATCCTTGGATAAACTCTGGAATCGGAAGTATGAATTTTTCGATGCCAGACTAAGTCCGATTGTGGAAAATGCCTTTCATGCAGTTGCCATTGATGAGAAACGCAAAAGTTTTCCTTCCACTGCCATGGAGAAAAATGAAAAAAATCCCGAACAAGTAGTCCAACAAGTGTTCTTTGCCGGTGAACATGGCTGTATTGGTGGGGGAACCGAAAAATATCGGGGGCTATCGGATTGTACTTTAAAATGGATGATCGACGAGGCTAAAAAGTTAGGATTGGAGTTTGATTTAACTGAAAAGTATGGTGAGGAATTCCAGATTAAACCAGAGCCAACCACTAAATTTGATAATAGAGTGACCGGTTTGTATGCTTTAGGTGGCGAGGCATGGCGACCGATAAAATCGGCAAAAGTTGCCGTTCATGGTAGTGTGGTCGAACGACTTAAGGCTGATCCCAATTATCGTCCTCAAAATCTCCTTCCGCTGCTTCAGGATTTGCTGCCAAGTTAGCTTTTGCGGCAGACCAAGGAAATTACAGATTTTTTCAAGCTAGGATTCAAGATTTTGTATCGAAAAATACAAAACCGGCCAAAGTGACTGTTTAGGATGGATTTTTTGAGAAGCTTAAGAACTGATCCATACGTCAAAGGAGTTTTCCATGCCCGAAACGCCACAAGAAGTCTTGAAAATGATTCAGGACAACAATATTAAGATTATCGACCTGAAATTTATTGATATGCCAGGTATTTGGCAACATTGCTCGTTCTACTACGATCAAATCGATGAAAGCTCTTTCAGTGATGGTGTTGCCTTCGATGGTTCCAGTATTCGCGGTTGGAAAGCAATTAACGAATCCGATATGGCCATGGTTCCCGATCCTACCACTGCTTGGATCGATCCCTTCTACAAGGAACCTACCCTAAGTATGATCTGTAGCATCAAAGAACCGAGAACCGGTGAATGGTATAGCCGCGATCCTCGCTCTATTGCTCAGAAAGCGATCGATTATCTTAGCACTACCGGTTTAGGTGATACCGTATATTTTGGACCGGAAGCGGAATTTTTCCTCTTTGATAGCGCTCGTTTCGACCAAACCGCCAACTCGGGCTATTACTACATGGATAGTGTCGAAGGTCGTTGGAATAGCGGTAAAGACGAAAAAGAAGGAAATCTTGCCTATAAACCCGCCTACAAACAGGGTTATTTCCCCGTTAGTCCCACCGACACCTCTCAAGATATCCGCACGGAAATGCTCTTAACCATGGCCGACTGCGGAGTTCCCATCGAAAAACATCACCATGAAGTCGCCACTGGTGGTCAAAACGAGCTAGGGATTAAATTCTCTACCCTAGTACGGGCTGCCGACTACTTGATGACCTATAAATACTGCATTAAGAACGTGGCCAAGAAATACGGTAAAACCGTCACCTTTATGCCCAAACCCATCTTTGGTGATAATGGTTCCGGGATGCACGTTCACCAGTCTATCTGGAAAGATGGTCAACCCCTGTTCGCTGGGGATAAATACGCCGGACTTAGCCAAATGGCACTGTACTACATCGGTGGTTTGCTTAGACACGCTCCCGCTCTCTTAGCTTTAACTAACCCCACCACCAACTCTTACAAGCGTCTCGTCCCCGGTTTTGAGGCCCCTGTAAACCTGGCCTACTCCCAAGGTAATCGCTCCGCTTCGATTCGGATTCCTTTATCGGGAAGCAACCCAAAAGCCAAACGTTTAGAATTCCGTTGTCCTGATGCCACTTCTAACCCCTACCTCGCTTTTGCCGCCATGCTCTGTGCCGGTATCGATGGGATTAAAAATCAAATTGAACCAGGGGAACCCCTCGATGTGGATATCTACGAACTCAGCCCCGAAGAATTGTCAAAAATACCCTCTACCCCCGGTTCTCTAGAAGCAGCTCTGGAAAGTCTCGAAAAAGATCACGCTTTCTTGACCGATTCTGGTGTTTTTACCGAAGACTTTATCCAAAACTGGATCACCTACAAACTCGATAACGAAGTTAACCCGATGCGCTTACGTCCCCACCCCTACGAGTTCTCTCTCTACTACGATGTCTAAGGTTTGATTGACTAATTATTAATCCTAGGGTGGGCTTTTGTCTGCCCTTTTTTTCCGAATCAGCAAGTCAGTCCCGATGAAAAAATTTTCACCACCGCAGATGAAAGAGGTTTCCTTCCCCACACCCCACACCCCACACCCTGCCACCACCGAAAAACTTTTTGCCGCAAACCCTAGTATAATCCCTTGCTGCCAATTAAGTAGGGAGGCACAATTATTTGTAGGATGGGTTAGCGGTAGCGTAACCCATGCGGGCGTTGGGTTTCATGCTTCAACCCAACCTACGTTCATCTTATATTTAATTCCACCCACCCACTTAGCATAAAATACGATTAATTGACTGGTATTTTGGGGCGATAGTTTATGGAACGCGGGTTATTGTGGACACCTTTATTAATTCTATTTATTTGGTTGGCTTGGAGTGGTTGGAATGAATACCAAAAAGTGGAAATCTATCGAGTATGGGCGGAAAACTTCGAGCGAGCTAAGTATGATATATATTCTGTCTTAGGTCAAAAAGATAAAATTATCACTTGGGGAAAGCCAACTCGTAAGGGAGTGATTAATTTACAAACTTTTTCCCTAGAGGAGGTCAAAGAAATCCGTCTGCTAGTTAATAATCAAGTGGTGGATTTAGATGCTCTTCCCCCCCAAGGTTCCCCTTGCCTAGAATTTATTTTTAAGGAGCGATCGCCTGAAAAAATTCCCTTTACTGAAGTTGAATTGGCCAGTCGGTGGGCGAAATTTTTACAACAACAAATCTTAATTTAATCGCGATAATTTCTAGCGCAATCTTCCCGATCGCAGGATACCGACAACTAACCATAAACCGATAAAACTAGCTGTAGCAAATAATACGGTACTAATAATAGTTAATTGCCGAGATTGGGTGCTGGCTGTGACAATGGCGGCCCCGATAATTAAGGAACCAATAATCACACTAAAAGCTAGTCGATTGGCGGAATTATCTAAACTGCGACGGAGATTATCTAAGTCGCGAATTTTCAGATTAACATTTAAAGTTTCCGAGGTTAAACCATCTAGTAAAACTTCGATTTGACGGGGATATTTCAGGGAAAAAGATTTCAAGTCTAAAACTGTTCTTAGGGCAGTTTGTAGGGGAGTGCTACCGATTAACTGTTGTTCGAGAATATTAGTTAATAGCGGTTTGACTTCTTCCAGGATATTAATATCAGGATTAAATTTTCGGGCAGTTCCTTCTAGATTAGCGAGACTTTTGGCGAATAAACCTAAATTACCCGGAAGTTTAATTCTATTGCGACGGGCAATTTGCAAAAGTTCATAAACCACCTCACTAAAGTTAATTTGATTTAAATTGAGGTTATAATATTTTCGCAGCATCCGCTCATAATCCACCTCTAATTGTACTAAAGTAATCGGGACTACTGACTCGGATAGTTTAATAGTTAGCTGACTGCATCTTTTCGCATCTAAGTCAACAATTGCTAATAACAATTCTGTTAAAATTTGTTGAGTTTGCGGGTCTAATCTGCCCACCATACCACAGTCAATTAAAGCTACTCTACCATCGTCAAGATAGAAAATATTACCCGGATGAGGATCGGCATGAAAGAAGCCATCAATATAAATTTGTTGAAAAAATGACCGAAACAAAATCCTAGTTATTTCGCTTTTTCTTTGGGAAATTGCTTGCTCAGTTGCTGGTCTAGAAACATCGGCCTCTAAAATTTGTTTTCCCTCTAACCATTCTAACACTAATAGCTTGGAATTAGTTAAGTGCCAATAAATTTTAGGAATAACTAACTGTTTGGGTTCTGACCACCGACTCTGGGTTAAATTATAGCGTAATTGGTCAGTATAATGACCTTCTTGGGTGAAATCTAATTCCGCATTAACTGCTTTAATAAACTCCTCTGCTAAGTTAACAACGTCGTAACTTTGACCAAATTCTGTGAGGGCAACTAAATCAGCAATTCCCTTAATTAAGGCACTATCTTGGGCGACAATTTTTTCAATCCCCGGACGCAAGACTTTAATCGCTACTTCCTCCCCAGATAATAAAGTTGCCCGATGAATTTGCCCGATCGAGCCTGCGGCGATCGGTTGGGGATTAATATATTTAAATACCTGTTCGATCGGTTTTGCTAACTGTTCGGTGATGACTATTTCTATATCTGTCCAAGCAACGGGAGGAACTTGCGCTTGTAGGGCAGTTAAAGCCTCGATATAATTAGCAGGTAGCAGATCGGGACGGGTACTAAGTAACTGTCCCAATTTGACATAAAAAGGCCCCAATTCCACGAGGATTTTTTTGAGAACTTCTGGGGTGGGAATCTGGGGATTTTCTGTTTTTCCTAGGGTTAAAACCCCGCGCATATAGTCCCAACCGTTGCCGAGAACTATCTCAAGGATTTCTTTTTGTCTTTGACTGGTTTGGGGGAGTGAGAACACGGTATTATCAGTTATCAGTTATCAGTTATCAGTTATCAGTTATCAGTTATCAGTTATCAGTTATCAGTTATCAGTTATCAGTTATCAGTTATCAGTTATCAGTTATCAGTTATTAGTTATTAGTTATTAGTTATCAGTTATCAGTTATTAGTTATCAGTTATCAGTTATCAGTTATCAGTTATCAGTTATCAGTTATTAGTTATTAGTTAT
>NZ_JBHFLL010000310.1:0-1636 GCF_041928595.1 Microcystis sp. BLCC-F209 | reverse complement strand
CATATTGCCCCCCACATAGCCATCTTCCCTGGCAGCTAACCAGGGGAACAAGGCATCAATGAGGATATCCATCTGGAGTTTATGTCGTTGGGTTTCCATGGGAACGCCGTCATCGCAGGGCAATTCATCTTGGGTAGGCAGTGAAAGTGGAGAAGGGGCAATAGTTGAAGTCATCGGAGTCACGCTGGTGATTAGACTTAAGGAGCTTTTTCCCCTAGCATTAGGGAGAATGTCTAGCGCCTAGAATTGAGACGGGCGCAAAATACTATGGTGATTATAGCCGACATTCCGCACTTCATTTTGTAACTTTTTATATTACAAAATGAGGTTCTTCGGTTTATCTTATGCAACGGACAGGATGATAAGAGATGAAACCCTTATAGAGAAAGACATTGCTTCGATTTTTGGCAATTGTTTTTGATCTAGAACGAGCTAATCAATTAAATCTCTTGCCACATAAGGATTTAGTCGATTTATGCCCCCCTATCGAACCATACCAAGTAACGAAGAGCCCAAAATGAAGTGCGGAATGTAGTTTTTATGATTGAGAATTGGTATAAGTAGAAATTAGCGAAGCTTAATCCGCATTCCCAAATCACCGTAATTCACCGCCATCGTCGCAATAATAGCGGTGCTTTGCTATAGCTAACGCTACTGAGAGGAACTATTTCTTTTCAAGGCAATTGCTAATTGTCTCAGTCGTTCACTAACTTCTAAATTAAATTCTTGAGATTGCAAATTAGCGGGTAATTCTGCTACAAGCTGAGGATTCTCCTTATACCATTCGTTTTGGGCGACACCTGCCCATGTTCCTTCTTTTTCTCGAAAAATATCCACTAATCCTCTTAATTCTTGAATACAGTAGGACTCAAATCCTGCAGCTTCAAAAATACCATGGCGTAGATATTCTTCAAATCGGGCTTCTAAAACAGCGTGGGCTCTTCTAGGTTCTGTGTGATCAGTTTAACTTACATAGGATCGATCGATCTTTGTGTCCTCTGTGTCTCTGTGGTTCCTTCCACTCCCTCGCTAGGAGGAATGTATCTTAGAATACATTTTACCCACCAAACCTAGAAGAGCCCAGCGTGAGCATATTTTTCATCGGCAACGTATTTTTTTAGTTGTTCTCGGATGTCTTCTAGTCGAGTAAAAGGAATAACTAAATTACCTTCTCGTCTGACTTGTTTTAGGGTGATTTCGTTTTCTCTAATGGTTTTTAAGTCTTCTTTTGCGCCACCGGTTTCTAATTCTTTGAGAAGATGAATAAATTGTTCTTCGCTGCGGGTTTGCACTTCTAATCTTTGTTCAGATTCGCTTTTAACGGAATAAATTTGAGTGGTGGTAAAGGTACATCTTCCTCCTTTGGCAGGAAGTAAATCACATTCTAACCATGCGTTAATAAAGGTACTTTTTCCTGCCTTTTCTAAGCCAACCACAGCAATACGAAATTCTCTTTTTCTCAGTCTTTCGAGTTGACGGTTAGCAGGTATTGCCTCTGGGAGCATCTCACCTTTGCAATAAGTAGAAATGCTTAATGAGATCAATAAAAAAGTTAAAAAAGGCAACCATTTAGATAAGCACAGCGATGACGAAGGACTTGCGGTACATTACAAGATTGCCAACTTGCACCAGTAAT
>NZ_JBHFLL010000031.1:0-14666 GCF_041928595.1 Microcystis sp. BLCC-F209 | reverse complement strand
AGACCTCTTGTAAAAATCAAAAATTGTTGTTGGGGTTAGGAGCCAGTAGTCAGTAGTCAGTAGTCAGGAGAATTAAGAATGAATAATAATTAATTAAATGGTCTATTTACAGATTTTATGCAATTTAATCCTTATTTTTGCCGTTTTTGAACCCTCAAAAATTAATTATGCAAGAGGTTTAAGACTTAGGACTCGCTTTATTAGATTTTGACACTTTGACAGATTTAGATAACTGGTTGCATCCGTGAGCAATGGCGATCCCATTGTCCATCCTTGATTATTCTATAGTTAAGGGGTCCACATCGATCGCCATACTTACCTTGGGTAAAACTAAGCTTTTCAGAGCAAGAAAAAGACGACCGATATCAGTCTTGTCTCCCGATAATTTTAACAGAATTTGCCAGCGATAACGGTTAGCCACGCGCATAATTGTTGCGGGTGCAGGTCCTAAAATATCCCAATCGGGACCGAAATTATTAACACATTCCTCTGCGACATTTTCGGCACTTTTCTGCACTGCTTCCCCATCTAAACCACTAAAGCGAATTAAGACTAAACTGCCGTAGGGAGGATAATTTAAACCCTCTCTCTGCATTAATTCCGTCTCGACAAAACCCTCATAATCGTGGGTTTGTACTGCTCTAATCACGGGATGTTCGGGGGTATAGGTTTGGATAATTACCTTTCCTTCTGTTTCTCCCCTTCCTGCTCTCCCTGCCACTTGAGTGAGGGTTTGAAAAGCGCGTTCGGAGGCGCGATAATCGGAGTGATAAAGTAAGCCATCGGCTGCCATTACTCCTACTAGGGTAACTCGATCAATATCTAATCCTTTGGTGAGCATTTGGGTTCCGACTAAGACATCGAATTCACCATCAGTAAATAGTTTTAATAGTTCCCGGGGAGCATTTTTGTTACGGGTGGTATCACTATCAAAACGCAAGCAACGCAAATCAGGAAATTCTTTGCTTAATTCTTGGGTGACTCGCTGAGTGCCAGTGCCGAAAAATTTCAGATAGGGAGAACCGCATTCAGGACATTGTTTCGGATGAATGCGACCATAGTTACAGTAGTGACAGCGTAGTAATTCTTGCGCTCCCGGTTCGGTGTGGTGATAGGAGAGGGAGACATCACAGTGGGGACACTCCAGCACATAACCGCAACTTCGGCAAGATACAAAGGTACTATGTCCCCGGCGACTGACGAATAAAATTGCCTGTTCTCCCTTGTCGCGCAGGGTGTCCAGAGATGAACGCAGGGATTGACTAAACAGGGAACGATTGCCTCGTTGCAATTCCCTTCGCATATCGACGATTTCCACCCGCGGTAAGGGGCGATTTTGGATGCGATCAGGCAAAGATAGGTAAAGACGGGGATTAGCTTGGGATTCTAGCCATGTTTCTAGGGATGGCGTGGCCGAGCCTAAAATTACGGGACAATGGTTTAATTGAGCGCGCCATTTAGCCACGGTACGCGCGTGATAGGTGGGGAGTAATTGACTTTGTTTAAAGCTGCTATCGTGTTCTTCATCGAGGATAATCATGCCTAGATGGGGTAAAGGGGCAAAAATCGCCGATCGCGTCCCGATAATAACTTGTGGGGTCCCTGTCAACATCTGTCGCCAAGTATCGTATCTTTCTCCTTGGGAGAGGGCGCTATGATAAACATAGACTCGATCGCCAAAACGGGCCACAAAGCGATCGGTTAGTTGCGGTGTTAATCCAATTTCGGGGACTAAAACCAAGGCAGATTTACCCGCTGCTAGGACTGGTGCGATCGCCTGTAGATAGACTTCTGTTTTACCCGATCCCGTCACTCCGTGTAAGAGAACGCTTTCACCACCTTTTAGGGTTTGAATGGCTTCTAGGGCTTGTTTTTGACTAGAAGTGAGTGTTTTTGGTTGATCCCTGCTCATAATCGCCGAGGATAAGCGCAGAAATTCCCGATCCTCAATCACCACATAACCCTTATCAATGAGCGGTTTAAAATGTTTGGTCCCCGCGAGTTGTGCCAATTCTGGCAGCCACATTTCTCCCCCCTGATGACGGAGAATTTCGACAATTTTGCGCTGATTTTCAGTTAAATCAGCAGGAAAGTCAGTTATTAGCAGGGTAATGGCTTTTTTTTGTTTAATATTAGGACTTTTGGGCGCTTCTAGATAACTTTCTACCCAACCGCGCTTAACTAAGTCTCGGATACCGTAATTAGCATTTTTTACTTTTTCTTGCAGGTATTTCGCCGAATAATCGCCTTCTTTTTGATTTTTTAGCAGGGATAAAATCTGACGGGAGAGGGGAGTACAAAAAACTTCCGCACCGGGGGGAATCGCTGCCGGTTTTAATCTGATGCGACGTTGGGAACTTCGCAGTAAACCCGTAGGTAAAGCGACGCGAACAACGGTGATTAAATCCGTTGCGTAGTATTGGGCGATTTTCGTTAATAACTGCCAATAATTATCGGGAAAAAAACCCTTAGCAATCACCTCTTCCACGGGACGAATTTGATTCTCTTCTAGTCCTGGGGGCAAATTTTCGAGAAATCTAAGAGCAATTCCCCCAATTACCTGAGAACCAAAGGGAACGCTTAAAATATCGCCGATTTCTACCGTTAAATCCCCGGGGATACTATAGGTTAATATTTGCTGATCCTCTTGACTATCTCTAGGATAAGGACGATCGACCAAAACCTCTAACCACGGTTGTCCAGTTGTGGTTAATTGGTAAGGTGTGGGAGGTTCCGCTACAGTCAGGGTAGCACAGCGATCGAGCATAGTCAGTGGGGAGATGGGGTGATAGGGAGATGGGGAGAATGGGGTATTTAAATTATAGTTTAAAGCTTGAGGGGAATAAAACCAGTTAATTTTCTCTAAAAACACTTTAAATATTGCTTTTTTGCCCACAAATTTTGATTTTTAGCCCGTGAAGTCTTCCCAAAAGAATTTTTATCCACCCTTAAGCATTGATAAAGTTAATGATAACTATTGACTATTAGCTATTAAATCCCAGTATAGTTAGTCAAAAGGTGAGAATGGTTCTCAATAGAAAAAGCTAAGAATAGTAATAAAAAGCTGACTGCTATCTTGATTGTTAAGAAGCGTGATCCTTACCTAGTCAAATACCAAAAACCTTAGTTAGAGTGTATGAGTAGAAACACAAAAAGCTCCTCCCATTCACCAGAAAATCTTATTGTCTGGTTCGGCGATTTGTAACCATCGACACAGAATCGCGCAATTATATCCCAGAAATTGCCGCCATTAATTAAGAAAACGTTTAAAAAATCTGCTCCCTGAAAATTCAATGTAACAATCAGCCCATTGGGGGAAACTGAGTTTTTCCCCGCTATTATAACCCCACTCCATCCATAACTGCTTATGAAAATCTCTAAACTAGCCTCTGATGATAATTTTAATCAAATCATTGCCCTGGAGACAAATCCTTTAGAACTAGACAGCGTGGATTTTGCTGAAAGAACTGACGAGGAGCTGACTGAACCTTTACCGGAAACCCTAAAAAACACTCGTGCAGGTAGTGGAACGGGATACGATAAAGGCAGCAATGAAGATACTGTTGGGGCATTTTTTAAAGAAATGGCCCGTTATCCCCTGCTTAATGCGGAAGAAGAAATTGAACTAGCCTACTCGGTTAAGTTTCTGATGGAAGCGGAAGAAGTGCGCCAAAAACTACAAGAAAATTTACATCGTCCTCCGACGAAAACGGAATGGGCGATCGCTTTAGAATTAGATAATGAACGTCAACTGGAAAACCGTCTTTATCGGGGAAGAACAGCTAAACGGAAAATGATTCGTTCTAATTTGCGCTTGGTGGTTTCTATCGCTAAACGCTATTTAAATCGCGGTGTTCCTTTCTTAGATTTAATTCAAGAAGGTGCGATCGGACTCAACCGTGCGGCCGAAAAATTCGATCCCAATAAAGGTTATAAATTCTCTACCTATGCTTATTGGTGGATTCGACAAGCAATCACCCGCACTATTGCTAATGATGCGCGCACAATTCGTTTACCGATTCACATTGTCGAAAAACTCAATAAACTCAAAAAAGCGCAGCGCATTCTCAAGCAAGATTTACAGCGCAATCCCAATGAACGGGAACTCGCAGAAGCATTAGAAATGACTCCCGAACAATTGCGGCAATTATTACAATTGCGTCGTCAATCTCTCTCTTTAAATCATCGTGTAGGGAAAGGAGAAGATACGGAATTAGTGGATCTGTTGGAAGATGATGATCTACAACTTCCCGAAGATAAAATGAATGAGATGATGATGCGTCAAGAAATTTTCGCAGTTTTAAGTGATGTTCTCACGGAACGGGAAAAAGATGTTATCTCCCTCCGTTATGGTTTAGCTACCAGTCAACCCTATACCCTAGAGGAAGTGGGGGGAATGTTCAATTTATCTCGCGAACGAGTACGTCAAATTCAAACTAAAGCGATGCGAAAATTACGTCGTCCTCAAGTTGCGCGTCGTCTGAAAGGATGGTTACATCAATAATTTTTTCTAACTCGTTCTCTCCTCTCTCCTTTTTCTGGGAGAGCTTTTTTTGTCGATATTTAGCTTAAAATTAAGATCAAGTTGATTTTCTCAGTAGATAGTCCTAATACCTATGAACCTACATCTTCCCCCACCACAAGAGCATCTAATCGAACAGAAAGTGAAAACGGGAAAATATCAATCTCCCGAAAATCATCCTCCCATAGATGGAGAAACTTTTATAACTGCAATTATCCATCGTTAATATACTAGCTAGTCAGAAGCTGAATACCATAGGCAATTTCTCAGCTATTTTTTCTAGTTCTCAATAAAATTAAATTAATTCAATATGTCTAAAAACTCTTGGTTAATTCCCGATAATATTTATTTTCTCAACCACGGTTCCTATGGTGCCACCCCTAGAATAGTCTTGGATTATCAGCAACAATTACGGGAACGAATGGAAAGACAACCTTTAGAATTTTTGGGGAGAGAATTAGAGGGTTTATTAGATATTGCTAGGCAAAAATTAGCGGATTTAGTGGGAGTAAATAGCGATGATTTAGTCTTTGTTCCCAATGCAACCACAGCAGTAAATGCGGTGTTAAATTCTCTCACTTTTCAGGAAAATGAGGAAATTCTGATCACCGATCAGACCTATAATGCTTGTGCTAATGCAGTTAAACATATAGCTAACAGATGGGGATTAAAGGTAATTATCGCTAAAATTCCCTTCCCTGTGCAGTCCCCTTTAGAAATTAGTCAAGCAATTTTAGCATCTGTTTCTCCCCGGACCAAATTAGTAGTTTTAGATCATGTCACCAGTCCCACGGCCTTAATTTGGCCAATCGCAGAAATTGTGCAAGAATTAAATAATCGAGGTATTGATACTCTCATCGATGGCGCTCATGCTTTAGGTTTTTTACCCCTGAATATCGGGGCAATTAATCCCACCTATTATACTGCTAATTGTCATAAGTGGTTATGTAGTCCCAAGGGGGCTGCTTTTCTCTATGTGCGCGGGGATAAACAGGCAATAATTCGACCTTTAACTATTAGCCATGGGGCCAATTCTCCTCGACAAGATCGCTCCCGTTTTCAGCTAGAATTTGCTTGGATGGGAACCGATGATCCCACCGCTTATTTATCAGTGCCAAAAGCGATCGAGTTTTTAAATTCTCTCTCTATGGATGGTTTACTGGGTCTGATGGCAAGAAATCGTAATTTGGTTTTAAAAGCCAGAAATTTGCTTTGTTGTGCCTTAGAGGTCAATTATCCCTGTCCAGAATCAATGATTGGATCGATGTCTTCAATTCTAATTCCTAGTTATGCTTGGGCATCCGAAGATTTATCTAGGCAACTGTGGGAAAAATATCAGATCGAAGTGCCGATAATTCCCTGGGGAGAAGCCTCATTAATTGTGAGAATTTCTGCTCACTACTATAATTCGATCGAGCAGTATAAATATTTAGCCGGGGTTTTAAATTACCTGCTATTTGGGCAAAGATAAGCTGAGAGCATCCCACTCTTAATAATGTTGTTTTTAAGAGTGGGATGCAAAAATTGAGTTTTTGAGGTTTTTTTCGGCGTTTTTCTGATTTTTTCGGATTTTAAGGGCTGAGAACCGATAATTTTGCTAAAATGCTTCTTGAACCATAGTTTCCTTGAGCATTTCTAAACCCTTTTTCAACCGACGGGAGACAGTGACAACACTAATACCTAATTGTTCCGCGGTTTCCCGTTGAGTAAGATCCTTAAGGAAGACAAATTCGAGAATATGACGGGTTTTGTCTTCTAATTGAGCCAGTGCCTGTTGTAAACGAATGCAATCCTCTTGACAAAGTTGAAAGCTGCGATAACGGGGATCGGGAACGATGTCTTTTAAACAAGTATTATTATCCTCATCGCTATTAACCGTCGCATCGAGACTAAGAGGTTCACGGTTTTGGAAGGCCAGTTTTACCTCTTGCCATTCTTCGATCGAAATATTTAAAGCGAGGGAGATTTCCGTATCATTGGGTTGACGATTGTGGACAGTTTGAAAATCCCGACGCACATTTGTTGCTTGTCTGCCTAAATCTAACCAACGGCGAGGAATCCGAACCGTGTAACCTTTATCCCGCAGATAGTGTTGAATTTCGCCGCGAATATAGGGAATAGCGAAAGAACTAAAAGCATGACCTTTGCTGCTGTCAAAACGACTGATCGCCTGAATTAGCCCCATACAGCCAACCTGCACTAAATCTTCGTAATTTTCATGGCATTGATTGACCCAATGATGAGCCTCCTTTCTGACTAATCCTAGGTTTAACCGGATAATTTGATCTCGGAACTTATTATCTTCTGTGTTTTGGTATTTTTGAAACAGGGTGAGAGTTTCCAGTTTAAGATTTTCTTTATTCAGGGCAGACATAGCACGCTAACAGACTTAAAAAATATGGACTGTAAAAGATCACTATTGCAATTAGCTTTGACCAATCCCAATACAGTCTCGATTAGAAGCGGCAAGCGATGGCAACAATGTAACTTACTACGATCATGATCATACGACCTTTACACAAGGTCTTGTGTGATTTGACGCGGTCAAGCCAGTATTTAAAGACAAGGGTAAGCTGAAACCCAGGTAATTAGGGTTGGCTGAGAAAGTTGTTCCTAGGGGCAGGGTGTGGGGTGCGGGGTGCGGGGTGTGGGGTGTGGGGTGTGGGGTGTGGGGTGTGGGGTGTGAATTTTCCCCCCCGCTCACTCCAATGACCGACACTTTTTGATTGCCAAAAAGTCTAAAGGTCTTAATCCAATCTAGAAAACTAGAACTCAAACAAAGGTAAACTCCGATCCTTATTTTTCGGCAATTTTGCCAGTAAACCTAAATGTTCGTAGGCGGCTGCCGTCACCACGCGACCCCGGGGAGTACGATTAAGATAACCTATTTGTAATAAATAAGGCTCATAGACCTCCTCGATCGTCTTGGCATCTTCCCCCGTGGCTGCTGCTACCGCTTCCAATCCCACGGGTCTGCCTTGAAACTGTTCGATCATCGTCTTTAATACTAATCGATCGGTCCAATCTAAACCCATAGAATCCACATTTAACTGATTTAATCCCTCAGCGGCTAAATGGGGGGTGATCATAGTTTCTCCCTTCACCTGCACATAGTCGCGCACCCGTTTTAATAAACGATTGGCAATGCGTGGAGTTCCCCGACTCCGACGGGAAATTTCGATCGCACCCGCTTCGGTAATAGGAATATTAAAAATAGTAGCACTTCTGAGCATAATTGCCGTCAATTCCTCGACCGTATAGAAACGCAGACGTTGAATCATGCCAAAACGATCGCGTAAAGGCGCAGTTAAAGAGCCAACTTTGGTAGTAGCACCGATTAAAGTAAAGGGAGGTAAAGAAATACTGCGAATTTTCGCTGCTTGACCCTTACCAATCGTCACATCTAGGCGATAATCCTCCATCGCTGGGTATAATAACTCCTCTGTCACCCGATTCAGTCGATGAATTTCGTCGATAAAAAGAATATCCCGGGGTTGAAGATTGATCAGGATGCCGGTAATGTCCCGGGGACGCTCTAAAGCGGGGGCGGCAGTAATGCGGCAATTTACTCCCATCTCAGCCGCTAAAATTAAAGCCATGGTGGTTTTTCCTAACCCCGGCGGTCCGTAGAAGAGCAAATGATCGATCGCTTCTTGTCTAGCTTTGGCCGCGGCGATGGTGACTTTTAGATTAGCTTTTAAGTCCTGTTGACCGATATAATCCTCTAGGGATTGCGGACGAATCTGCGCTTCTGCTTTTTCCGTTTCTTCTATAGTGGGATTGGGAGTGAGCAGATTTTCCTCGGCTGCCGGGGGGGAATTGTGCGATCGTTTGATGGCCATTGTTACAATCAAGAGTCTAGGATATGTTAGCGAAGCGGATTTTGCCTTGTTTGGATGTCAATAAAGGTCGGGTAGTGAAAGGGGTTAATTTTGTCAATCTTCAGGACGCTGGCGACCCCGTGGAGTTAGCTCGCTTGTATAATCAGGCGGGGGCCGATGAGTTGGTTTTTCTTGATATTACTGCTACCCATGAAGATCGCGACACAATTATTGATGTAGTCTATCGCACGGCGGAACAGGTTTTTATTCCTCTGACCGTGGGGGGTGGCATCCAATCCTTAGAAAATATTAAAAATTTGTTAAGAGCCGGGGCCGATAAAGTCAGCATTAACTCGGCTGCCGTGCGCGATCCGGAATTGCTTGATCGAGCCAGCGATCGCTTTGGGAAACAGTGTATTGTGGTGGCGATCGATGCTAGACGACGCAAGGATGTGCATAACCCCGGTTGGGAGGTTTATGTTCGGGGTGGACGCGAAAATACGGGTATTGATGCTTTATTATGGGCCCAAGAAGTGGAAAAACGCGGAGCGGGTGAGTTGTTAGTTACCAGTATGGATGCCGACGGCACGCAAGCGGGTTACGATCTGGCCTTGACAAAAGCGATCGCAGAAAGGGTGGAGATTCCTGTGATTGCCTCTGGAGGAGCGGGTAATTGTCAGCATATTTACGAAGCATTGACGGAAGGCCAGGCAGAAGCGGCTTTATTGGCTTCTTTGCTCCATTATGGTCAATTAACCATCGCTGAGGTCAAAAATTATCTGCAAAATCACCAAGTACCCGTGCGTTAGCTAGGGAAAATGAGAGCAAGATTTGCAGAACTTAATCTAGGGATTGAGTCGGTTTTTCGGGAAAAGGATTTCTTTAGGCTGCAACCATAGAAGAGTAAGGGTTACACCTATTACTGAAAGCCAATGGCTGACGGCTGACAACCGCGATCGAGCAACCAGCAAAAAATCCTTGTTTTTAACTTCCCTCCGATTATCCCCAGGGAAAATTATGTATTAGAATAGAGGAAAGTTAACAAAATTTAAAATATGTTAGTTCCGATTCTCATCTTTGACCTCGGTCTTGTGGCTTGGTCATTGCATCTAATGCAGCAAGCGTTCGACAGGCAAGAGTTTTCCTTGATGCTGGCGGGAACCTTGGTGGCAGCAGCGGCAGTGGCTATGTTAGTAGTTTATTTCCTCATGGGTCACTGTTTAACCTATTTAACCCAAATTTCTGCTCCTGTCTAAATGGGGACGATTGTTTTACTCTTGTGGATGAGCGATCGCCTTTTGAGTGACAAATTTTTTTATCTCCACCCCTTGACAAAATGATTCTATTTAAGCTATATTTAAAAATGGTCTTCGCGGGGTTATAGCTCAGTTGGTAGAGCACCTCAATGGCATTGAGGGGGTCAGCGGTTCGAATCCGCTTAGCTCCATACAGTTAAGATAAAAGTTTCAGGGTTACTGGGGACTCGAAAAGTGGCGAGGAGATGGTAGATTGAAAGAGAATTTCTGGTTAGAAAAGTCTCTTTTTCCCTCAATACTCTCTCAGGACAAAATTAATGATAGAGCTTTTTAAGCAACTACCTCGTTGGTTGCGGCTAAGTCTGGTTTTTCCGCTCTTATTTCTCAATGGTTGGTTATTATTCCAATTATTTGGCTATCTAGAACCCTTAGTCAGTATTTTTGTCACTGCTAGTTTACTAGCTTTTGTCTTAGATGTTCCCATCAAACTGCTGCAAAGACGCGGGGTTAATCGCAGTGGTTCGATCGCTATTGTCTTTTTAATTGCCCTATTAATTTTGAGCGTTTTAGGTTTAATTTTAATTCCCCAGATTGTCGAACAATTAAGCAGTTTAATCAATAGTTTGCCCCAGTGGATCGAGTCGGGAACCGAACAGATACAAAATTTAGAAAAGTGGGATAAAACTCAGAAATATGCGATTTATATCGAGCAATCAATCACCCAGTTATCGGAACGACTAACCAATGTTTTGCAAACTCTTAGCACTCAATTACTAAGCTTTGTGCTGGGAACTATCAACAGTATCCTAAACATTCTCTTTGTTCTGGTTCTAACTGTCTTTCTGGTTCTTTATGGCGAACAAATTTGGGAGGGAATTTTAAGTTGGATCCCGTCCCCCTGGAATTTCAAATTAAGGACGATTATTCGTCAAACTTTTGAAACCTATTTTGCCGGTCAAACCATTTTAGCGGGAATTCTCAGCCTTGCTCAAATTTTTGTTTTTGTCATTCTCAAGGTTGATTATGCCCTATTATTCGGGGTGGCGATCGGTCTAACTACATTAATTCCTTTTGCCAGTGCCTTTACCATTATTGGCATTAGTACCCTACTGATGTTTCAAGATTTTTGGTTAGGGTTAAAGGTTTTGACCCTGACCATTATTGTGGGTCAAATTAATGATAATGTCATCGCCCCTCGGTTAATGGGAGGCATGATCGGACTTAATCCCGTCTGGATTATTCTATCTCTTTTTATCGGGGGCAAAGTGGCAGGAATTCTCGGTTTATTGATAGCAGTTCCCATCGCTAGTGTACTGAAAAGTACCATCGATATCATCCGCTCGCAGCAGCGGGAAAAAGAACCGGTAGTTTTCCTAGAAGAAACGGTGAAAAATTCCTCGGAGGAGAGCAAATAATAATAAATCCTGTTTTTTCAGTGAACAGTGAACAGTGAACAGTAATGAGTGAATTGAAAACTCACATCTGCTAACTGCTAACTGATAACTGATAACTGATAACTGATAACTGATAACTGTTATGAGCGGCTAATTTCTTCGAGAATAGCCATCGCTTCTGTCACCCTATCCCTAGGGATAAATAAATGATCGTGATAATAACCGGAAATGACATTGACGCTAATTGCCGCTTCGGCCAGTTTCTTGCTAATCACCGCTAAAAATCCCACCGCCGCTAAACTAGAATGCACAGAAAGAGTAATTTGTCTATAAATACACTTGTACTGTAAGTCTCTGCGATCGGCTTGCTGACGGGGAATAATCACCGTTATGCCTTCCTCTTCCCGAAATTGGCAGATAGGGGTTAATTGTAGCTGTTCTAGTCCTGTGGCTGTTAGGGAAGAGAAAACGAATTCTTCGGTATTGAGGATTGGTTTCAGGGATTGGAGCAGAATATCGCCATTAGTTTCCCCTTCCTTGGCTTTTTCGGGCGATTTTTTCGCCGCATCCATACAGTGATTAGCAGCAGCGTCAGCCAAACTATTTTTAGCTCGTTCAATCCAGCGCCAGCTAATGCGATCAAATTGGGCGACTAATTGACAAGCACGCTGATAAAAGGGACGTAAACTATCGCTTTTTACCTTCCAGTCTCCCTTAACTTGATTGATGACTAATTGACTGTCTCCGCGAATTTCTAGGCTTTTTAAGCCTAATTCTCGGGCTTTTTCCAATCCAATAATCAATCCCGTGTATTCGGCCTCGTTATTAGTGGCTCTCTCCATATATCTAGTCGTAGTCAAGGAATTGCCCTCGGCTAAAACTATTACCGCGGCACCGGCTGCTCTCCCCGGATTGCCGCGAGAACCACCATCAAAATAGAGAACTGCTGAATTATCGTTTTTTTGAGCTTTTTTATCCATAATTTTCGTCAATAAATCTTGTTATCTCCATTTTTATCCCTTTGACAATTCTAGGCGGTAGGGATTCCTGTCGGCAAAGCGGACAAGCAAGATTTTAGCCGATCGCCGCTACCGGGTAACTTTTTTTCTTCGGGTTATTGACAATTATTTGCATTTGTCGGTTATACTGAAAACATCAGCCCAGACTTATATTGCTAATAGTTCTCAATTAAAAGCCCCATGAGTATAGACAAATGGCCATCGGAAGGTGAGAAAATCTTCCCTCTTAGTGCTTGGGATCGCTGGCAGCTCTACCACCGGCTCCAGTCCCTAGAAATTGAATGTAAATGCTGGCTCCATCAGCTTTTGCAGGTTCGCATCGATGGACCGGCTCAACTTTTACAGCTGTGGAGTGTCCTGCGACAGGTAGAGGATCCGAGGCTGTTTAATCGGTTGGCTGGAAACCTGTTGGCAGGCCTAATCCTTGATAAAAATTAGCAATTTGAGAGTAAAAAGTGAGAAAGTATGTCAAAATCTGCAACTACCATGGTTCCCTTTCAAGTGGTCGGTCAATTCCTCGGTTTTGTCCTCAAGGACGGATATAAGGTAAAATACCTGAGAATCAGTGTTGATAAACGGGAATATTGGTTTAAGCCCGAAAAACCACTGCGAGACCACATACCTCTGAATATTGCTCTCCACTCATGGCTAAAAGTGACGGGAGAAAGTAGTCTTTGTTCAAAAAAGGGAAAATTAAAACTGAGGGTACTAGGGATCGAGCATTTATCTGGCGAAAAAACCCCAGAAGTCGCCCCGGCAAAAGCTAAAAAAGCCACCGTCTTAATCTGTCAGAAGTCCGATTGTTGGAAAAATGGCGGTGCGAGAGTTTGCCAAAGGTTAGAGAGTGGTTTAGAGGAAAAAGGACTGGGAGAAGCGGTGAATATTAAATTAACCGGCTGTTTAAAACAGTGCAAAAAAGGACCAAATCTGGTGGTTATGCCCGATAAAAAGCATTATAATCAGGTGGCTCCCCAAGATGTCCCCTCTCTGATCGAGCGGCATTTTGCCAATTCTGAGCAAGAAAATAGCCTATCAGTTTAACTGGAAATTTAATCGGCGATCGCTATTGACAAAAGATCTTTTTTGTGTATCAAAGGGACGAAGTGCCTAAAATTGTAATAAATTAGGCATAGAAAAAGTCAATTCCTGCCGCCGATAATTTATGACTGCTGCCACTGCAACCTTGTTAATTTCTTGTCCCGACCAGATTGGTCTAGTGGCGAAAATCGCTAATTTTATCTACGCTAATGGCGGCAATATTATCCATGCTGACCAACACACGGATTTTTCGGCGGGATTGTTCCTGATGCGGATAGAATGGCAATTAGAGGGGTTTAATTTACCCCGTGGGATGATCGAACCAGCTTTCGCCGCTATTGCCAAACCTTTGCAGGCTAGTTGGTCCTTACATTTTTCCGATACTGTCCCGCGTCTAGCTATTTGGGTGACAAAACAGGATCATTGTCTCCTCGATTTATTATGGCGACAACAGGCGGGAGAAATTAGGGCAGAAATTCCTTTAATTATTAGCAATCATCCAGAATTACACTCAGTTGCCAATCAATTTGGTATTGATTTTTATCATCTTCCCGTTACCGCCGAAACCAAGATTGAACAGGAAGCCAGACAATTAGAGTTACTGCGGGAATACCAGATAGATTTAGTGATTTTAGCTAAATATATGCAGGTTCTCACCCCAGATTTTATTAACTTTTTCCCCAATATTATCAACATTCATCATTCTTTTTTACCAGCTTTTGCGGGAGCTAATCCCTATCAACGGGCCTACGATCGAGGGGTAAAAATTATTGGAGCCACGGCCCATTATATCACTGCCGATCTCGATCAGGGGCCAATTATCGAGCAGGATGTGGTCAGAGTTAGTCATCGCGATACCGTGGGAGATTTAATTCGTCAAGGTAAGGATTTAGAAAGGGTGGTGTTAGCGCGAGCGGTACGTTTACACTTGCAAAATCGCGTTTTAGTTTACGCTAATCGCACGGTAGTATTCGCTTAAAATGGGATAAGATGTACTTGACAAAAAAGAGAGCATGGAAGGTTAAAAATTAGGAAGTACCGGCGCAATTGACTAAAATAACAATAGACTAGATCGGAAGGAAACAATTATTTATGGCAACCACATCCGAAGACGTATGGCGACTCTTAGCCGAATTAACTGCCGCTCAAAAAGAAACTGATAAACAACTCAAGGAAGTTAGTCAACAACAGAAGGAGACTGAACTACTATTGAAGGAAGTTAGTCAACAACAGAAGGAAAACGCCCAACAACAGAAAGAAACTGACAAACAACTCAAAGAACTGGGCAAACAAATTGGGGGACTCGGTGCAAAATTCGGCAGCTTTACCGAAGGACTTGCCCTTCCTTCAATGGAAACGATTCTCGGACAACAATTTGGCATGGAAGTTATCAGTCCCAGTGTGCGAGTCAGTAAAGAAGGACAACACCTAGAAATTGATGTTCTTGCCTATAGCAATGGTGAGCTAAATACTGCTTATATCGTTGAGTTTAAAAGTCATGTTAGACAGGAAGATATTACTCAATTAAAAAGTATTTTGCAACGGTTTCGCCGCTTTTTTCCTGAACACAAAGATAAAAAACTCTATGGCATATTAGCAGCCGTTGATTTATCCCC
>NZ_JBHFLL010000309.1:0-19177 GCF_041928595.1 Microcystis sp. BLCC-F209 | reverse complement strand
TAATACAGTGAGTTCTTTTCTTCTTCCGTGAATTCTAGGTTAATCATGTTTTTAATGAGTGCTTTGCTTCTAATTATGACTCTTAAACTATATTATTGTCCTTGAGTAAAAAATGCAAGTTGTAGCCGTGCAAAGTATAGCCAGATTAGCCTACTGCTCCACTAGCAGTAGGAGCCACATTAGGGAACGCACCCTACGGCGATGGCTACCACACCAATTATATACTAGACGGATTTTTTCCATACAATACCCCAAATACAGATTTTCTGGCTCTTCGTTACTTGTTATGGTTCGATAGGGTGGCATAAATCAACTAAATCCTTATCTGGCAAGAGATTTAATTGATTAGTTCGCTCTAGATCAAAAACAATTGACAAAAATCGCCAAACGTCTTTCTCTATAAGGGTTCCGTCCCTTATAACCCCCGTACATTGCATAACACAAACCGAAGAACCCTTTTCGTCGCCGTGCCTAGAATTTTCTTGTCTAGTACAGCATCGCTACCATAGCACGATCGATTTAACTTGACTAGGAATGGATAAAGGCAAATAATCAATTAATCGATCGAGATCAAGACTCAATGTCTGATAACTTGTTATTGGTGGGGTAGGAAATCACCTAAGTCACCCTGTCGAATTATTGATTGTCACTAAAAATGTTTAAGCGATCGCTTTTCTTGCCCCTGTTAATTTTATCCCTTAGTTGTACGCTGCTTTTTAGTGCTTGTCGTCAACAAACAGCTAATAATCCTCCGGCAACGACCAATAATAATTCAGAAACTTTAAAACTTTTGTATTGGCAAGCACCGACGATTTTAAATCCCCATCTCTCCACGGGATTCAAAGACTCAGAAGCGAGTCGCATTACCTTAGAACCTTTGGCTAGTTTCGATGAAAAAGGGGAATTAGTTCCTTTTTTAGCGGCAGAAATTCCTACTATTGAAAATGGGGGAGTTGCCCGGGATGGTAAATCGGTGACATGGAAGCTAAAAAAAGATATTAAATGGTCGGATGGTACTCCTTTTACTGCCAAAGATGTCATCGCTACCTATAATTTTATTACCAATCCGAAAACTGGTTCCACTAGCGCCGGCAATTATGAAATAGTTAAAAGTGTAGAAGCGATCAATCCCCATACAGTTAAAATAACTTTTAAGCAAGTTAATCCCGCGTGGTCATTAGTTTTTGTGGGGACAGAAGGGATGATTTTACCAGCACATCTCTATGAAAAGTATAGCAATGAAACGGCACGCCAGGCCCCCGCTAATTTATTACCGGTGGGAACTGGCCCCTATAAAGTGGTAGAATTTAAGCCTGGAGATACGGCAGTTTATGAACCAAATTCTTTCTTTCGAGAAGCGGATAAATTGGGTTTTCAAAGAATAGAATTAAAAGGAGGAGGTGATGCAACTTCGGCAGCACGAGCGGTTTTACAGACACAGGAGGCAGATTATGCCTATAATTTGCAAGTAGAGGCTAAGGTTTTAGGTGATTTAGAAAAAGCGGGTCGGGGTCAGTTAATATCTAGTTTCGGTTCTTTGATTGAAAGAGTTTTATTTAATCTGAGTGATCCTAATCAAGCTACTCCTGAAGGTGAGAGGTCTAGTATTAAGTTTCCCCATCCTTTTTTGAGTGATGTGAAAGTAAGAGAAGCTTTATCTTTAGCCGTTGATAGAGATACTATTGCCACGCAGCTTTATGGTATTACTGGGAAAACAACTCCTAATTTTATCGTGATGCCATCGGAATATAATTCGCCCAATACTCGCTATGAATTTAATCTAGAAAAGGCTAATAAATTACTAGATGATGCGGGATGGAAAGATAGTAATAGTGATGGCACTAGGGATAAAAATGGGGTAGAAATGAAATTAGTTTTTCAAACCACTGTCAATCCTCTCCGTCAGAAAACCCAAGAAATTATCAAACAAAGTTTACAAGCGATCGGGATAGGAGTAGAATTAAAAACTATTGATGCCAGTATTTTCTTTTCTAGCGATCCTGCTAACGATGACACGGTAGAAAAGTTTTATGCTGACCTACAAATGTACACTACAGGTAATAATAGTCCCGATCCAAAAGCCTATTTTAAAACCTTTACCTGTAGCGAAATTCCCCAAAAAGCTGATGGTTGGGCTGGGGATAATTATGCTCGTTATTGTAATCCTGAATACGATAAATTATGGCAAGCTTTTAGTCAAGAATTAAACCCAGAAAAACGGCGAGAAATAGCGATTAAAATGAATGATATGTTAATCAATGATTTTGTGATTATTCCCCTAGTTCATCGTGCCGATGTGGTGGCAATTAGCAATAGTTTGTCAGGGTTTGAATTAACTCCCTGGGATAGAAATACTTGGAAGATCAAAGACTGGAAGCGTAGTAAATAAATGCTCAAATACTTTCTGAAAAGATTATTATTTTCGATTCCCACTCTTTTAGCTATTAGTATGGTGGTTTTTGGCATTTTGGCCCTAGCGCCGGGGGATCCGATGGGGGAATTTGCAGCTAATCCCGCTATCACCGAAGCGGTGCGAGAAAATATTCGCAAAAGTCTCGGATTAGATCAACCGCTTCCCGTGCGTTATGTCAAGTGGTTGTTAGCATTTCTTCAAGGAGATATGGGCTATTCTTTCACCAGTCGCAGCCCAGTTTTTACCCTCATTTGGCAGCGTTTACCCACAACTCTCTGGATTGTCGGTATTGCCTATATGTTCGGGGTTTTAATTGCTTTTCCTTTAGGCGTAATTTCAGCAGTCAAGCGCTATTCTTGGTTAGACAAAATCATCTCTACTTTTTCGCTACTTGGCTTTTCTTTACCCACCTTTGTGACGGGATTATTATTAATTATTATCTTTAGTGTGCAGTTAAACTGGCTACCATCTTTTTATAACAGTACCCTAGAAATCAGTGATTTTAATAGTTTGATCGAGCAGGTTAAACAGTCAATTATGCCCGTAACTGTATTAAGCTTATATCAAGGGGCGATGTTGATGCGTTTTGTGCGTTCTTCCGTAACTGAAGAAATTCACCAAGAGTACGTTAAAACTGCCTTAGCCAAGGGACTAACTAATTTTTCTGTCCTCACTAAGCACATAGTTCGCAATGCTTTAATCCCCGTTGTCACCCTGATTGCTCTTGATATTCCCTCAATTTTTACCGGTGCTTTAGTCACAGAACAAGTGTTTCGTGTGCCGGGTATCGGTGCTTTATTAATTGATTCTATTTCCCGCAGTGATACCCCCGTAGTGATGGCGATTACCTTTATCTATGGGATTTTAATTGTTATCTTTAACTTAATTGCCGATTTAACCTATAGTTGGCTCGATCCGCGAGTCAGATATTAACTATGAACATCATGCGATCCTTACACACGGGGATTTTAGTCACTGATCTAGAAAAAGCTGTTAACTTTTACGAAAATGTTCTAGGATTGACTAGAATCGATCGCCCTTTTCAATACGATGGGGTTTGGTATCAAGTGGGAGATTATCAAATTCATTTAATTGTCGATAGCAATTACCAAAACTACCGTCCCAATCCCCAAAAATGGGGACGCAATCCTCATATTGCCTTCGCTATTGATGACGTGACAGCCATGGGTAACTATCTAGAAAGTCAAGGTTATACAATTCAAATGAGTGCCTCGGGTAGAAAGGCATTATTTGTCAGTGATCCCGATGGTAATATCCTAGAAATGAGCCAAATTTAGCCTGAAAAATTCCCCGATATGTTAGACCAATTACAGACTCAACTCTATCACCTTGAACAATACGCCGATCGCTTAGTGACTTCCCAACTAACTCACCTTAGTTTTGTCAGTATTGCCGTGATTTTTCTAGCCGGTTTACTCACCAGTCTTACCCCCTGTATGCTGTCGATGTTGCCGATTACCGTCGCTTATATCGGGGGTTACGAAAATCAAGGTCGTTTAGCGGCTTTTTGCCAGTCCACATGGTTTTCCCTGGGATTAGCCACCACCTTAGCGGGATTGGGACTAATTGCCGCTACTTTAGGGAAAGTCTATGGACAGGTGGGGATCGGTTTACCAATTATCGTCAGTGCGATCGCTATTTTGATGGGGTTAAACCTCTTGGAATTATTACCCCTGCGCTTCCCCTCCCTTGGTGCTACCGATTGGATTACCGGGGATTTTCCTCCGATTTTGCGGTCCTATCTTCTCGGTTTAACATTTGGTTTAATCGCCTCTCCTTGTAGTACACCAGTCCTAGCAAGTTTATTGGCATGGGTGGCAAATACGGGGGATTTAAGCTTAGGAGGGGGATTATTGTTATCCTACACCGGCGGCTATGTTTTACCCCTAATTATCGTCGGTTCTTTTACTGCCTCGCTGAAAAGCTTTCTTTCCCTGCGTCAATGGTCCGGGTGGATTAATCCTGTCAGTGGGGTTTTATTAATCGGTTTTGGAGTTTTTTCTTTATTATCCCGTCTGCTGTGATGGTGGAGAGTTACAATGGGTAATTAGCTAAAATTGTAAAACTTTTAACTATAGAACCTCTTGCATAATTAATTTTTGATGGTTTAAAAACTGCTCATTTTTGTAAATCTGCTGAGTTGGGATTTTTAAAGGTAAACTATCTTCTAAAATTGATCATTACTTCCGATCTTATCACTCAATCCAAGCTTTTGGGGGGTTCTACCCCCCAAACCCCCCGTTGGGGGCGTGGCGCCGCCCCCAAACCCCCCGCGCATTAGCTTTTCGGTGGAATGCTTACAGACAGCCGCTGATATATCTGTGATAATTTAAGAATCACTGATAATTGCTGGTTGTCGGTGTTTCTGTAAATGTGAGATGCAGCCTAATCGATTACTGTTCATTCTTAATTCTCCTGACTACTGGCTGCTGACTCCTAACCCTAACAAAAATTTTTGATCTTTACAAGAGGTCCTATGACTATATCGGAAACTTCCTCAAATTTAAAGAATAGACCGCCTCAATGGGGACGGAAATTTATCCAGACTATTGCCGATCTGCGATTGGCAATTATCCTCTTACTTTTAATCGCTATTTTTAGCATTTCTGGGACGGTAATCGAACAGGGTCAATCTCTATCTTTCTACCAAGTTAATTATCCTGAGAAACCCGCTTTATTTGGCTTTCTGACTTGGAAAGTTTTATTACTATTGGGATTAAATCATGTTTATAGCACTTGGTGGTATCTATCATTATTAATTCTCTTCGGTTCCAGTTTAACCGCTTGCACCTTCCGACGACAATTACCCTCTTTAAAGGCGGCAAGAAACTGGCAATTTTATCAACAATCTCGCCAATTTCAAAAACTAGCTTTAAGTGCTGAATTAGAAACTGGTTCCCTAGAATCCCTCACCCCTCTATTAGAAAAAAAAGGCTACAAAGTTTTTCTAGAAAATAACAGTCTTTATGCTCGTAAAGGTCTGATCGGTAAAATCGGTCCGATTATCGTTCATGCAGCCATGTTAATTATTTTAGCAGGAGCGATCTGGGGAGCGTTAACGGGGTTTTTCGCTCAAGAAATGGTAGCTAGTGGCGATAGTTTTCAGGTTAAAAATATTATTGAAGCTGGACCCTTATCTAAAAATTCTCTCCCTAAAGATTGGGGGATTAAAGTTAATCGTTTTTGGATTGATTATAGTCCTAAAGGTGACGTAGAACAATTTTATTCTGATTTGTCGGTGATTGATAATCAAGGAGAGGAGATCGATCGCAAAACTATTCAAGTTAACCAACCTTTGCACCATAAAGGGGTGACTTTTTATCAAACCAGTTGGGGAATTGCTGGGGTAAAAGTACAGGTGAATAATAGTCCGATTCTACAGCTACCGATGGCTAGTTTAGACACCAAAGGTAATGGACAAATCTGGGGAACTTGGATTCCGACTAAAACCGATCTTAGTGAGGGAGTTTCTCTTTTAACCAGAGATTTACAAGGTACGGTAATCGTCTATGATGCTAAGGGAGATTTAACCTCTGCGGTACGAGAAGGAATGACGATTCCTATCAATGGAGTTAATCTAAAAATAGTCGAATTAGTGGGCAGTACAGGGTTACAAATTAAGGCAGATCCGGGAGTACCTATCGTCTATTTAGGTTTTGCTTTATTGATGATGGGAGTGGTAATGAGTTACTTTTCCCATTCGCAAATTTGGGCTTTACAATCGGGCGATCGCTTTTATATTGGTGGTAAAACTAATCGCGCTCAAGTCAGTTTTGAACGGGAAATAATTGATACTATCGAAATGTTAAAGTTAAAGTAGAATTGACGTTAATTTGGTGTCGTTTCCCGATGAAAAGTTCTGTTTATCTATCTTTTGCCTTTTGCCTACCCTAACCAAGAACTTAATTTTGTTCAATCACTTATATGCCAGAATTGCCAGAAGTAGAAACGGTGCGTCGCGGATTAAATCAAGTTACCCAAGGCAAAAAAATTATCGGTGGGGAAGTATTATTACAGCGTACCCTAGCCTATCCTAATTGTGAGGCAACTTTTCTGCAAGGAATTACTCAGACCACGATTACCAATTGGCAGCGCCGAGGCAAATATCTCCTCGCCAATTTAGATAATGGTAGCAGTATCGGGGTTCATCTGCGTATGACCGGACAATTGCTCTGGGTAAAAGATACCACTCCCCTGCCGATTCATACGCGCTTACGCTTCTTTTTTGCCAATCAGCAAGAATTGCGCTTCGTCGATACCCGCACTTTCGGGAAAATTTGGTGGATTGCCGCCGATAAAACCCCAGAAAGCGTGATTACTGGTCTCAAAAAACTGGGACTGGAACCCTTTGATCGCAATTTTACCCCCGATTACCTCTATAGTCACTGTCAAAAAAGTCGTCGTCCGATTAAAACTTTTCTCCTCGATCAAAATGTGGTGGCAGGAATTGGCAATATCTACGCGGATGAAGTTCTTTTTAAAAGTGGCATCCATCCCCAAACTGCCGCTAATCTTTTGAAAATTGAGCAAATAGACTTATTGACAAAAAACATTATTTCTGTATTGGAAACGGCGATCGCTGAAGGCGGCACCAGTTTTAGCGATTTTCTCCACGTTACGGGAGTTAATGGCAATTATGGCTCGATGGCCTGGGTTTATGGACGTACTGGCGAAAATTGTCGCCTTTGCGGTGCAACTATTGCCAGAATTAAATTAAGTGGACGATCCTCTCATTTTTGTCCCCAGTGTCAAGTCTCAAGGGAATTATGAATTATGAATTATGAATTATGAATTGGGGAGAAGGGAGAGGAGAGAAAAAAGCTGCTCACTGATTAGGGGCTGTGGCTTCAATTTTGTTATTTTCCTCGGCTAGGGTCTGAATCTCCTGTCTATAGGCAAAAGGAGCGCGACTGAGAGCCTCTTGAAAGAGGGGTTGAGCCTCTTGATTTTTGCCCTGTTCTTTCAGTACGATCGCTGTCGCCAAAATCGGACGGAAATCGTTAACATCCATCTGTTGAGCTTGTTTATAGGCGTTTAAAGCTTCCGGATAATTTTGCTGCTCGAAATAGATTTTGCCTAAAAGTAACTGAACGGAAACGATATCGATGGAACTAGCGGGATTATTGGGATCGGCAGCCGCTTTGAAAGCGCGATCAATCGTCTCTTTAACCAGACTAATCGCCTCGATCGAGCGGTTTTGGCTGAGAAATAAATTAGTTAATCCGGTCAAGGCCCGTAGATCTTGGGGATGGGAGGCTAAAAGGGAGCGATAACTGCCGGTGGCTCCTGCATAGTCCTCTATTTGCTGTTTCGCTTCCGCCAAAAGTAGTAGATAATCGGATTGTTGGGGGTTAAGTTGCGCTAATTTTTCTAAAGGTTCGATCGCTTGCTTTAAATCACCCTGCTGTAAGCGAGTATCTAATAATCCCCGTAAAGCCGTCTGATTATCGGGTTCGCGCTCTAAAACCATCTGATAACCCAGTGCTTGACTGGCTAATTCCTCTTGTTTGACTGCGGACAGATGACTCTGGCCCGAGGAGTGCTGACTTTTGAGAATAGAAGTCAATAGCGGCATGGTCGAGAAAGACAGCAAAGCAAATAACATGAGGACGAGACCGATGGACAGCCAACGACGGTTAGAGAGAGAGGCTTTCATACGCTGGGGTGGGAGAGGACAGACAGGAAAATGTTATGGAAATCTGGAGATTTGATGAAGGGATCGATCGAATTCGCCGCTCTTTATTGAGTACAATGGGCAAACGGTCAAGACTCAAAAGGGTTTTGACCAGGTTGACAGTCAAAAGATCATGGTTCTTAATATATAGATGCCAGTAGAGTCGCCCTAGAGGGTTATTGTAACCTCCCAGATCGCGCTTTTGACTTGCTTGATTACTAATTTACTATGTGTCTCCGCCGCTAGGAGTGTGATATGAATCGTCCTGGGAATCGGTTTACCGAATCACCGAAAACCCCCCCGACCCCTGAAGTGGAAATTCAGGAAGTCCCCCTTGAATCCCCCCATACTGAGGCTGATTTAGCCGTAGAGTCAGCCACCCCCGAAGAAGTCAAACGTCAACAACCGATCCCCCCTCCCAGTCATCTGCGGCAGTACCGGGCGATCGGTCTCGTCTATGGCCATTATCAGCGATCGGAGGAACAATTAACTAAAGGCAATATTTTAACTGCCGATGGTACTCTGATCGATTCTGTGATTCTCGGTCGGGTGATCAGTTTGGTTAAAAATCATCTCGATCTGGAAAAACCCCATCTTTGGGTGGTTTATCCGCGCACCCGTCAGGAAAATGATGCCCTTCATGTTCAGATTGTTGGTGTTTGGGAACCAGAAACCCTGAAAAAGGAGGATGATCCAGAGATAGAACCGCTCCTCGCTTCTACCCCTGGTTATTTTTCGATTCGAGGTGAAGTCATCTTTACCGAACGGGAAAATCAAGCGGTAGTGGTCAAAATCCGACAAATGCCCAAAACTGAAGCGGACAAACCCAAGTTTTTTAAACTAAAATTGCGCGGCACTTTACCTGGTAAACCGGTCAGTCGTTTTTGGGATTTTCAGGTACAGCTTAAAGGAGATGCCTTAACTATTTTGGAAGGTTTAGACCTCGGTTTTGCCAGCAAGAAAAAACCGATGGGTAAGGGAGGTTTTAAAAAGCCTTTTGATAAAAATCGTCGTCCCCCGGTCGATCGATATTCTCAACTGGAAGGGGAAGGAGAAAAACGACCTTTTACCCCCGGACAATCTCCCCTTCCTAGGCCTTCCCGACCGAAACCCGTATCGGAAACCTAATTTTTTTCTAAGGATGGGTTCTGCACCCATCCCTAGTCTAGAATTTGGTTTCAGAAGTTGCTTGATACTTAGTATTGGGAATATAAGCGCGAATTCTATAACTATAATCTGTTCCTAAAATCTCGGTGATAAAAACCGCTAACTGAGTGCCTAAAATCGCTTCATCGGCAGCACTAAAAGATTTATAATCTTCTATTAACCATTCTTGACCACCATTAACTAAAGTACATCTAAATGTACCGAGAGATTCGGCGATTTCTGTATGTTCTCTATAGTTTCTCGTTCTTACTTCCCCCCCACTATCGGCCCTCAAACACAATTGATTAAGTTCTGCATAAAATTTGGCGGGAATTTTGTCTAAATCACCCCCTTTAGTCACCCAACGCATAAAAAGATGGAAAGACCAAGGCAGATTAAGGTAAACTAGATAAGACAAAACCAGAATGCTTGTTAAATATAAGGAGGAAGTCAGGAATTTATTATATTTCCTTTTTCGGGATCGATTTAGACGTTTGGCTAGATCTACCTTTGATTTTTTCATAAATTTTAATGGGACAAAAGTAATTCGTAAAAAGTAAGATGTATAAAAAAATCCTGCGTTTTGCTCCGATTATCCTCTCTTTAAGTTTATTTATTCTAGCGGTCTGGGCAATTAGTCAAGAATTTAAACACGACACTTTCGCCCAACTGTTGGACAGTTTAAATCATATTACCACAAGTCATAAGCTAGAAGCTATTTTTTGCATGGCTTTGGGTTATTTGTCGATGACGGGTTATGATCGCCTAGGTTTTTATTATATTAATCATCCCTTAGCTTTAGGCACTATTATCCGTACTGCTTTTATCAGTTATGCTCTTGGTAATACCATTGGTTTAACCTTATTTTCTGGAACTGCGATCCGTTATCGTTTCTATACTCCTGCGGGGGTGGGGGTGGTGGATATTGCCAAAGTTATCACTTTTACCCATTTAAGCTTTTGGTTAGGAATGTTAGGCATTGGTGGTGTAAGTTTTCTCCTCGATCCCCAACGGATTCCTCAACTTTTAAAATTACCTTTCTTAACTACTAAACCTTTAGGAATAATTTTCTTATTGCTGGTTACTGGCTATTTTTTCTTGGCTCTCACCTATAAAAAACCCATAAAAGTCGGCAAAGAAAATATATATCTACCCTCTTGGAATCTTTCCCTGGCTTTGATTTTGGTGACTTTTATTGATTGGATATTAGCCGCTAGAGTTCTATATCTTCTTCTCCCGGACAACTACAATACTTCGTTTTTAGGATTTTTCGGTCTCTATGTATTTGCCATGACCGCAGGGGTATTAAGCAATGTGCCGGGGGGGATAGGTGTTTTTGAGTTTATCATGCTGAGATTACGGACCGAATATGTATCTAATGGCGAGCTTTTAGGTTCTTTAATCGCCTATCGAGCTATTTATTATTTCCTGCCTTTAATTGTCGCTTTTGTCTGGTTATTGGGTTACGAAGCTCGCAGAAAATAGGGCCCGCCAATTAGCTTAAACGGACAAAAAAGTCCCCATGCCGTCATAGCTGGGGAGCATCAATCTAGTAGGCTAAAGTTTCTAAAGTTTCCCGTAGATAGGAACAAATGCGAGCATCAGCATCGTCTCTATTTTTACCTGATTCTAGTTGTTCTTGCTGCCAACGCCGAAAACCCGAACTAGCGGCGATGGCTTGTTTTAAATGCTCCCAAGTGTGATGCTCTTTGTGAAATGGGGTGTCAGAAAATGTGGTAGAGTTGCCCATCTTTACCTCTGGTGGTAGGGTTGTACCTTTTAACATAACTTAAAAATCGCTGAAAATTCTGATAACTGGGACACAATTAGGCAGAAAAAGGTGTTGCCTAGCGGGAAATCTGCGGGGATGCCAACACCTTTTTTGAGGGAATCTAGCGGATTTTTAGGAGATTTTGCTGGTTTCTGCCGCTTCTTCCGTCACCACTGCCACGTTTAAAGCTGCGGGGGGAATGGGGATAGAAAATACCGCCGGCAGGTTAGCGGTGGCATCTTCGGGAGGCTGCCCAGAGTGAAAACGACGGTAGGTTAAAACACCAGCTACGGTGATTGCTCCCGTAGCACCGGCAACCCCTAAAATAAGTTTGTTAGCATCCACAGGGAGGGTGTGATTGCTGCCAAAAATGCTTTTACCTTTAGCGAAAGCACAAGCGGAGGCACTGCCGGCATCAAGAGTACCTAAAACAATGCTACTGACGAGGGTAGCACTAATGGCCATGGAGGTGAAAAAAGTTTTCTTCATAATTGCCTTGGGGATAGGTTGTCAATAGCGATTATCCTTGCATTATAGATATCTAAATCAGAATTGTCTATTTTATTTCTGTTGGTGACATTGAAATAACTTTGTTTAAGGATAATGAATTATCAATATCGTGTCGGGGGTAGTCTTGCCTATAACCATCCTACCTATATCGAGAGAAATGCCGATCAAGAACTGTTAACAGCGTTAAAAAATGGTCAATTTTGCTACATTTTTAACTGTCGTCAGATGGGCAAATCCAGTTTAAGGGTACGAGTAACCCATATTTTACAGCAATTGGGCATGGATTGCGCGTCCGTAGATATAACCAGTATTGGTAGCAATGATAATTTATCCCAATGGTATAACGGCGTGATCACCCGTTTGTTTTTAGGATTTAATCTGACGGGAAAAATTAATCTTAAATCCTGGTTGCGCGAGCGAGAGGATTTACCCCCCGTGCAGCGTTTGGGACAATTTATTGAGGAAGTTTTATTAGTTTATTGTCGGGGAGAGAAAATATATATTTTTATTGACGAGATTGATAAAATTCTCAGTTTACAGTTTTCTCTAGATGACTTTTTTTCCCTGATTCGTTATTGTTATAACCAAAGGGCAGAAAATACCCAGTATGAAAGAATTACTTTTGCTTTATTCGGTGTGGCTACCCCAGCAGATTTAATTCGCGAAAAGACCCAAACATCTTTTAATATCGGCCAGGCGATCGAATTAACGGGATTTAATCTGGCAGAAATTGCTCCTTTAGCCGCAGGATTATCCAGTCAAAGTAATTATCAACCCGACTGCTTAGAAAAAGTTATTTTTTGGACGGGAGGACAGCCATTTTTAACCCAGAAAATCTGTCAGCTATTGCGGGAAACTAATTTAGATATTGAGACGCTGATCAAAGAGAGAATTATTAATAATTGGGAATCTCAAGATGAGCCAGTTCATTTGCGAACTATTGCCGATCGCTTGTTAAGAAATCAAGACAAAGCCGGTCGTTTGTTAGGTATCTATCAACAAATTTTAGAAAAGGGATCAATCCTGTGCGATGATAGTCCAGAACAAGGGGAATTAAGGTTATCGGGGTTAGTGGTAAAAAAGGATAATAAATTAGTAGTTTATAATCCTATTTATCGAGAAATATTTAATCTCAATTGGGTAGAAAAACAATTAGAGCAATTGCGTCCCTACTCAGAAGCAATCGCCGCTTGGCAACAGTCTAATTATACCGATGAATCGCGGCTTTTACGCGGAAAAGCTTTAAATAATGCCCTCGATTGGTCTCAGGGTAAAAGCTTAAGTAATCTTGATTATCAGTTTTTAACTGCTAGTCAAAATCTCGATAAAAGAGAGGCAGAAATTAGCCTAGAAACTCAGAAGCAAGCTAATAAAATTCTAGCAATCGCTCACCAAAAAGCTACGAAAAGAATTCAAATTGGCTCGGTAATTTTAATTGCTTCTCTCCTGGGTTCTTTCTTCGCTTTTATTCAGGTAAAACAAGCGTGGCAGCAAGTAGAAACCGCTCAATTAGGTATTCAATTACAGCGCAAGGGTGATAGTGATTGGCAGCAATTTCAATTTGAACAACTAGAATCTTTAATTGCGGCCATGCAAGCAGTAAATAGTTTAAAAAATATCGTTACTGATGGGCAACCCTTGAGTAAATATCCTGCTACCAGTCCAATTATTACCCTACAACAAATTTTAGATCGCATTCAAGAAAAAAACCAACTGCAAGGACACCGGGGAACTATTTATAGTGTTAGTATTAGTCCTGATCGTCAAAAAATTGCCACTGCTTCTCAAGATGGTACGGTAAAAATTTGGAATCAAAAAGGTGAGAATATTCAAACTTTGACAGGTCATCAGGGAGCAGTTTATAGTGTTAGTTTTAGTCCCGATGGTCAAAAAATCGCCACTGCTTCCGAAGATAAAACCGCCAAAATTTGGAACTTGCAAGGACAAAATTTAGTCACCTATCCTGACCATCAAGAATCAGTTTATAGTGTTAGTTTTAGTCCCGACGGTCAAAAAATTGTCACCACTTCCAGGGATAAAACCGCTAGATTATGGAATTTATCAGGTGAAACTTTACAGGTATTTAAGGGACATAAAAGATCGATAGATGCAGCTAGTTTTAGTCCCGACGGTCAAAAAATTGCCACCGCTTCCCGGGATGGTACGATTAAAATCTGGGATTTATCAGGTAAAATTATCTTGAGTTTAGGTCAAGAAAATATTGAGGCTTTTTATAGTGTTAATTTTAGTCCCGACGGTCAAAAAATTGCCGGAGCAGCGGCCGATAAAACTGCTAAAATCTGGGATTTACAGGGAAATTTAATAGCTACTTTCCGGGGACATCAAGATTTTGTCAACAGTGTTAATTTTAGTCCTGATGGCCAGTTTATAATTACTGCATCTAGTGACGGTAGTGCTAAAATTTGGGGAATGCAAGGGGAAGAAATAACTACTCTTAGAGGACATCAAGAATCAGTTTTTACTGCTGTATTTAGTCAAGATGGAAAAGAGGTGGTAACTGGATCGAGTGATGAAACGGCTAAAATTTGGCAGCTGAACAATTTAAATCAAGCTAGGACCGATAATACCAGTGTTAGCATTAATTCCCAGGGCAATATTATCGCTATTGCTAACAAAGATGGTCAAATTACTTTACTCAATTCCCAGGGAAAAAAAATTAGAGAATTTGCCACAAAAATGCGCTCAATCTATAGTATAGCTTTTCATCCTGATGATAATCAGATAGCGATTACAGGAAGAAATGGAAAAGTACAAATCTGGAGCAAAAAAGGAACAATGCTTCAAGAATTTACTGCTAGTCAAGTACCGATTTATAGTCTTGCTTTTAATGGAGAGGGAACAGCAATAATCACGGGAACAAGCGAGGGAAAAGTTCAATACTGGCATTTAAGCAATCATCGGACTAAATTAATTAATTCCTGGACAGCCGATGATAATATTATCTATGATTTGGTGTTTTCTCCCGATCATCAAAAAATTGCTACTGCTGCTCGAGGAAAGATTAAAATTTGGGATTTACAGGGCAATCTTTTAAAGGAGATTAAAACTGATTCTTTTCCCGTTTATGGAGTTAGTTTTAGTCCCGATGGTGAAAAAATCGCCGCTATTTCAAGGGATGGTACAGCTAGACGCTGGGACATTGACGGAAATTTGCGCTCCGAGTTTAAAATAGAAGAAGATATCGTCTATGGGATCACTTTTAGTCCTGATGGTCAAGAGATTGTGATTATTGCTAGGGATGGTCAAAAGCATCGCTGGCCCTTAGAAACAGAATATAATTATTTACAAAAATTGCTCGATCGAGGTTGTTTTTGGCTAGAAGATTATCTCAGGACTCGTCCCGAAAAACGAGAAGCACTATCCCTGTGTAATGGGAAAATAAAACCATCGAATTAAATTAATTTTTCAAGTCATATTGTCAACTTGGTTTGACTGGGTGGGGGCAAAGGTTAAATTAATTAGTTAATTTTTTGAGTAATTATTGCCTAAACCACCCGCTAAATAATCTTAACTTTTAATCCGATGGGGGGGGATTTTCTTCCCTTTTTGAGCGAGTTTCTGGGGGAGTATCTTCTCTGATGGTTTCTTCTGGAGGCAAATTTTCCTCGGTAACTTCAATAATCACCGTTTCGCTAACAGCAATAGTTTCGACTTCAACATTAGCCACAGGTTCAGTCGGGGGAATTTCTGGGGGAATTTCTGGGGTATTTTCGGAAGGGTTGATCTCTTCTGTGACAAAATCAAAATCATCGAAATCATCGAAAGTTTCTTCATCATCAATAATTTCTGCGGGGTTTTCCCCAATTTCTGTCACTGATTCTGTAGTAGTTTCCCCGATAGCTGCGGCTTTTTCGGCAACGGGGGCAACCGTTTCTTGAGCTTTTTCCTCAATTTCTGTCACTGATTCTGTAATAGTTTCCCCGATAGCCGCGGCTTTTTCTATAACGGGGTCTACCGTTTCTTTAACCGTTTCTTTAACTTTTGCTGCTACTTTCTCAGGTTTAGCTTTAGTTTTAGGGGATTGGGAGGGAGTAACTTTGCCGAGACGATTGCCTAACCAACCGACAATAGTAAATAATTTAACCGGTTTGTCGGGATAAAAAAGTGCTTGTCTGAGTTTGAGAGTTTGCCAAGCAAAAGCGATAAATAATATGGCCGCAGCAGCTTGTCCGAGGAGGATAGTGCCTGTAATCCTTCCCGCGCACAACCAGAGGACAAGGGCATAGAATAATCCTACCGCACTCCAGAGAAAATCATCTTGACGGTGGCGATCGGGGGCGATAAAAGCGGTGGTGAGGAGGTACAGACTACTCAATCCCACAACGACCGCTAGGATATAGGGCAACATTTGCGATTCTCCTTTGACATTTCCTTTTTTATTGTGCGTTATTTGGGGTCGATCGAGTCTATTTTTTGATTAATTTTCAAAATTATCGAGTCAGATCGTCTTCACCTGTGTTTATGAATAGCCAGCCTCAATATTAGGAAATTCTGGGTTTATCCTCTAAACAAGCTTTCGGATCAAATGATTAAGTTTTGGTCTTTAACAAGCAAAGGAAAATTAGCAACCCTTGATCAACCCACAGAAAAACTGTTATCTTTAGTAATTAGTGCCGATGGGAAATATTTAATTAGTGGTAGTGCTGACAAAACTGTAAAAATCTGGCAAAATGGGTAATAGTAACACCTCAAAAAACTTATGCCGACAATATTTTATTGGGGAGAAGATGAATTTGCTATTAAACAAGCGGTGAAAAATCTGCAAGCAAAACTTCTCGATCCCAATTGGATACAGTTCAATTATGATCAAATCAATGGCGATCGTAATGAGGCAATTATCGAGGCCCTTAATCAAGCGATGACTCCAGTTTTCGGCCTGGGAAATCGTTTAGTTTGGTTAGCCGATACGGTGATTTGTCAACAATGTTCCGAGGATGTTTTCAAGGAATTACAGCGCACTTTGCCCAATTTACCCGAAAATTCCTATCTGTTATTAACCAGTGCCAAAAAACCAGACTCCCGCTTAAAATCGAGCAAGTTTATCCAAAATCAGGCAGAGGTTCGAGAATTTGAACTAATTCCCCCTTGGAAAGTCGAGGAAATTGCCCAAAGAGTTAGGGAAATTGCCAAAGAAGTGGGAGTAAAATTAACTCCTGATGCGATCGAACTCTTAGCTGAATCAGTGGGAAATAACAGCCGCTTGCTGTGGATGGAGTTAGAAAAACTGCGTTTATTTAAAAATAATTCGGCGGGAACTATTGACAAAAAGGACATTTTAAGCTTAGTCAATGCCAGCAATCAAAGCAGCCTACAGTTAGCCAGTGCGATTTTAAAACGGGAGACAGGCAAGGCCCTAGAATTAGTTAATGAATTATTAAATCGCAACGAGAACCCCTTGGCTATCACCGCCACCCTAGGGGGTCAATTTCGCACTTGGGCAATAGTGAAATTAAAAATTGAAGAAGGAGAAAAAGACGAGAAAAATATCGCCGCCGCCGCCGAAATTGCCAATCCCAAGCGACTATATTTCATTCGCAAAGAGATACAATCCTTTTCTTCTAAACAACTTCTGGCCACCTTGCCCATACTTCTCGAATTAGAATATCGTCTCAAGCGGGGTGCAGAACCTTTGGCAACGTTGCAAACCAAAATTATCGAACTTTGTTGTTTATTGGTAACTTAATACTCTTCCTTAGCTTTCAGAAATCCTCTAGAATAAGATTCTATAGACTTCAGACTTCTAAATAACCACAATGACCGATGATGCCATCCCTAGTCTAAATTTAGCGATCTCTAGTTTAGCCACGAGTAATAACTTCGCCCGTTGGGTGACGAAAGCACCCCTACCGGGGGGATATGTGCATCATGACTGTGAATGGACCGGGAGTCTAACCTCGGAATGGATGGCATGGCAGGAAATGTTCTGTCTGCAAAAAATGCCTCCCTTGCCGATGTTAGAGCAATTAGAGGGAAATTCTCCACCTAAACTGATTCTTGCGGGAGAAGGCGGCAGTTATGGCGGTCAATTGATGCAGAAACTAGGTATTAGTCTCTGGCAATGGTTATTTCAAGCATCAATTAGTCAAAGTTTTGCCCAAAGTCAGGGAATCGCCCTCGGCAAAAATCAGCCCCTGCGAATTCGCTTGGAATGTCGCAATCCCTATTTAATTCTGCTGCCCTGGGAAATTATGCAGCAAGCGGGTAAACAGGCCATATCTCTGCATCCGAATATACTCTTTAGCCGCACCACCAGCGATGTGGACCCACTGCCACCGATAAAACCAAGTAATAGTCTCAATATTCTCTTAGTTATCGGCGAAAAACAGATTAAACCCGCCGCTAGTTCCCTCAACCTCACCGCCATTAATACGGGTGGAGAAACTAATCCCGACCAGGCACTGGAATCCGAGGCCGCCAATCTCATCCAGGCCATCTCCCCCAGTGGTTCCCTCCAGAATTCGGGAGTGAAAGTCAAAGTCGATACCCTAATTCGACCGGGGGCGAAAGAACTAACCCGGGCCTTGGATACGGGTAAATATCAAGCTTTTTTCTACGCTGGTCACGGAATGGCCGCCCCCAATGGCGGTTCCCTATTTCTGCGGCCGGGGGAACAGCTAAACGGGACGGAGTTAGCCCAAGCTTTGGTGAGAAATCAAGTTATTTTAACGGTTTTTAATGCCTGTTGGGGTGCTTATCCCGCTAAATCAGGTCAGGAGATGATCCCCCGCAGCAGTCTGGCGGAAGTCTTGATTCACCATGGCGTTCCCGCAGTTTTGGCCATGCGAGATGCGATCGCAGATCGCGAGGCCTTGAGTTTTATCGAAGTTTTTACCCGCAGCCTCCTCGGTTTCAAAGACAAAGAAGCACAGATATCTAAGTTGCTTCCAAGTCCGCGAGTCCCTATCGATCAGGCCGTTCGCATCGCCAGGCAGCAGTTATTAACCCTCTACAAGTACAATCAGCCTGCTTGGACTTTGCCGATTCTCTATATGCACCCGGAATTCGACGGGCAATTGCTGCAAACCTTTGATGAGACTCAATCACCGACGGTTATGCCCAATGTCTCCGGAACCATGCCCGCCGCTTTCTTATACTATCTCGATCATCCCGAAAGAAAATGGTCAATCCGTGGTGGTGGCATGAATATAGGAAGGGACATGGAAAATGATCTACAGGTCCCTGAAAAATGGGTTAGTAAAAACCATTGTCGGATCATTTGCCGTAAAAAACCCGATGATTCAGACTATCAATACTTTCTCGAAGATTTCTCCCGTTTTGGTACTTTTATCTACCAAGATGGCCACTGGAAGCAGGTACATAACCAAGAAGTTCCCCTAGAGTCCGGTTTACAGATTCGCTTCGGCAGTTACCAAGGCCAAATCCTCGCATTTGTGGTGGAATAATTAGGGTTGGCTGAAAAAGTTTGTCGTCGGGTGTGGGAAGTGGGAATTATGAATTATGAATTATGAATTATGAATTATGGCTCTACCGAACCTGTCATGTAAAACTATCAACAACTCATGCTTGTAAAGTTTATATACTAAGGCTTTGAGTTTTTGTCAGATTGATATTTATCAACTTTAGAGCATTGCTGTGCAGAGAGGGAGCTTGAGGAATTTTC
>NZ_JBHFLL010000308.1:0-10468 GCF_041928595.1 Microcystis sp. BLCC-F209 | reverse complement strand
TGGCAGAACTGCTCCCACAGGGAAGCGCTCTCGCGCTGTTGTAAGGTGGTGGTCATTGGTTTATGATTCCTATTAAGTTATCGAGGTACGATTGATGATGTCTCTATCTTAGAGAGTTTGTATCGGTTTGTAAAGGGGTTTAACGATATTGTTACTTATGCCATTGATAAGCTGAGGTTATGCTAAGTTTATAGGGTTTTCTGACCAAGTTTTCCTTTTGGGGAGTACGTCGTCAGGGGCCGATGTTAAATCAGGTCATACTTCATGTTTATGAAAAAAACCTAGATCTCGAACTCAGGTTAGACTAAAAAGGGAAATTTAATCATAATGGCGGTTGTCCTGACTATGGTAGAAAAAGTTCGTAAAACCGAGGCGGAATGGCAGGCCCAGCTAACTCCCGAACAGTTCCAAGTTACCCGCAAAAAGGGAACAGAACGGGCTTTTACTGGTAAATATCACGATAATAAAGAAAAAGGTATTTACAAATGTGTCTGCTGTGGTACGGAGTTATTTGCTTCTGACAGCAAGTATGATTCGGGTACTGGTTGGCCGAGTTTCTGGACTGCTGCTAACGAAGCTAATATTAAGTACGAACGAGATGTTAGTTTTTTCATGGTGCGGACAGAGATTGTTTGTGCCGCCTGTGATGCTCATCTCGGTCACGTTTTTAATGATGGTCCACCCCCGACGGGAAAACGCTATTGTCTCAACTCTGCCGCTTTGCAGTTTGAAAAAAATCCCTAAAGCAAAAAGAGGTCTGGAAAGACCTCTTTTTTTAAGTTCTAGTGGCAGCCAATTACAGTAAACCTGTATTAGTCCCCGGTTTGCCAGTAGCTAACTGCACTTTGACAATTTTGCCGCCCATTTTCATGATGCGTTGTTGCTCACGAAACCAATTATCGTAGGGAACGAGTTTGGTAAAATAGGTATTTTGTAATTCCCGTTGTGTCCGAATGCGGCTTTGGCTAGGAACACAAGCGGTGATTTTGAACATCCGCATGGATTGATTTCTCCTAATCGCTGAAAAACTTGTCGCTCAAACTAACGAAGGCTTTTTCTAAAATAACAAAGGTCGGGAGTCAAGGATCAATACTAGCTCGTCAAAACCTATCTTGGACAGATTCAGCCTTTAAAGACCTAGCACTCATCCTCGGCTTCCCGAACCCTATTTCGTCCGAGTTCGTTACTTCTAGCTTAAGCCAGAGCTAATGTAGTCGAAGTAAATCCCCATTTCTTTACCCGCATCAGCACCAACTAAACTAGCGGTGACTTCTTTCATCGCTTGGATAGCTTGAACGGTGGAGGAGATGGGTACACCTAAAGAGTTGTAGGTTTCTTTCAGGCCGTTGAGAACGCGCTCGTCGAGAATAGAAGGATCTCCAGCTAACATAGCGTAGGTAGCATAACGGAGATAGTAGTCGAGGTCACGGATACAAGCGGCGTAACGGCGGGTGGTGTACATATTACCACCGGGACGGGTTACGTCAGAGTATAACAGGGACTTAGCCACAGCTTCTTTAACGATACCGGCAGCGTTGGCGCTAATGACACTAGCGGCGCGCACGCGCAGTTCACCGGTGGCGAAGTAGCCTTTCAGTTTGCCGAGAGCAGAAGCGTCAAGGTATTTGCCTTGAACGTCAGCAGAGTTGATAACAGAAGTAATTGCGTCTTGCATGGTGGTTCTTCCTTGGGTTTTGCTTAATCTTAAGAGGTTTACGGGGGGTGTGTCTAGAACAATTCACAAAGGAATTATTCTACGACATAGAGCCGATCACGTAATCGAAGTAGGAAGAAGCTTCAGAAGCATCGTCAGAAGACATAAGACCAGTAGCAACTTCTTTCATTTCGCGAACGCTTTGAGCTACGGCACCGATGTCGGTTCCTAAAGATTTGTACATTTCACGCACACCGACCAAACCGATTTCTTCAATCGGGGTGACATCACCAGCAACTACTCCGTAGGTGATTAAACGTAGGTAGTAGTCCATGTCACGCAGACAGGTAGCGGTCATTTCTTCGCCGTAAGCGTTGCCACCGGGGGAAACGATGTCAGGACGTTTTTGGAATAAGCGATCGCCAGCTTGTTTGACGATGGTTTCGCGAGCGCCGGTCAGGGTTTCAGCGATGCGTAAACGAGCGGCACCACTGCCAACGAAGGCTTTAATTCTGTCTAGTTCGCCGGGGCTGAGGTAACGAGCTTCAGCATCAGCATTCACGATCGATTTCGTGACGATACTCATTGATGGATTCCTCCCAACTAAGTGAGATTAATAAACTTAATCTGACATTTTATAGCAGTTGTGGTCACTACGCTTAAGTTATCTCGTTTCCGCCTCAGCGTCTCAAGACTTCCCTAGCTAGAGCGACCTAACGCAACTATTTTGCGGCATCTGGTTCACCTTCTCACTATTTTCTTAATACTTTTTAACATTTGCCCTCACAAGGGAGTGAGGAAGTGGGGAAGTGGGGTGTGGGGAGACCACTTCGTGCGCGTTGCGGGGGGGGGAATTATGAATTATGAATTATGAATTGGGGAGAAGGGAGCGGGGAGCAGGGAGCAGGGAGAATAAATAAAACAGTCTCCTGTCTCCTATCTCCTGACTCCTATGTACTGGTTTACCCTAGCCAATTAATTGCCCCTTTAATCCAGTCTTCTGGCTGAGTATTTTTACTAAATAAAGCATCTTGACCAAGTACTGCTATGGCTCGATCAATCTCGTCTTGGCTGTATCCTAAAGCTAAAAGGGTCATCTGCACATCTTCGAGGATGTCCGCTGCCGGTAACATTGCCGTGGTTGTCGTCGTCGCTTCTTTTAGCTGTCGCCATGCCGCCAATTTAGTTTTTAACTCTAAAGCGATTCTTTCTGCTGTTTTTAAGCCGACTCCGGGGGTTTTGCTCAAAATTTTGGTATTTCCTGTCACTATCGCCACCACAAGTTCCTCAATCCCCAAGGTATCAATTAAAGCTAGGGCTAATTGCGCCCCAACTCCATTGACGGAAAGCAGTTGACGAAACAGATCTCGCTCTGGGGCGGTGCCAAAACCGTATAATAAGGGCTGGTCCTCGCGAAGGAGTAGGTGAGTGAAAATCTGACAATTATCACTGTTATCCTTGCCCATGTCTAGGGCTAATCGCGAGGGAATTTGGATTTCGTAACCGATCTGGTTTACGTCTAAAATCAAGATCAGTCGGTTATTCGGGGTTTTGATCACCTCGATCGCTTGTCCGCGTAAATAATTAATCATTAATTTAGTTCTCCTACGAAAATAACCGAACCACAGCAATGACGGTTTTTACTCCCTGAAGGAATGCCGGAGAGATTTGCAGTTTTGTTACAATTGTTAACAGAAGTGAATGGCGTAATTGATAACCTAATCTTCTTGGCGTTAGTCCCCAATAATTGGAGAAGATACAAAATGAATGGCAACATTAGAGTCGGGAATCTCTTTGGAATTCCCTTTTATATTAATCCTTCTTGGTTCTTTGTTCTGGGGTTAATTACCTTAACCTATGGGGGAGAATTAAGTCAGTTTCCCCAGTTAACGGGAATCCTGCCCTGGCTCTTAGGATTTTTGGCCGCTATTCTTCTATTTGCCTCCGTGGTTGCCCACGAATTAGGTCATAGTTTTGTTGCTATCGCCCAAGGTATTGAAGTCAAATCAATTACCCTCTTTTTATTCGGTGGTTTGGCAACTCTCGGCAGAGAATCGAAAACTCCTCTAGAAGCTTTTCTAGTAGCAATTGCTGGCCCTTTAGTTAGTTTACTGCTCTTCGGTATCTTCCTAATTATTGGTTCCAATATTAGCTTAAATGCGCCCATGGCGGCGATTCTTTCTCTGCTTGCCTATATCAACCTCGCCCTGGGGTTATTTAACCTGATCCCCGGTTTACCTTTAGATGGTGGTAATATCCTTAAAGCCATCGTTTGGCAAGTAACGGGTAATCCCAATAAAGGGGTTTTATTCGCTAGTCGTTTCGGTCAATTTTTTGGTTGGTTAGCGATTGTCATCGGTGCGCTATCAATTCTCGGAATCAGTCAATTTGGCAGTTTTTGGACGCTATTAATTGGCATTTTCCTCCTACAAAACGCTGGCTTTTCCGCTCAATCAGCTAAGGTTCAAGATTTCCTAAGTCGCTACACCGCTAAAGATGTTATCTCTCCTAATAGTCCTGTAGTTCCGATTAATTTAACCCTGCGCGAGTTTGCTAATAATTATGTTATCGGTAAACAACAATGGTCTAAATTCCTAGTTACCGATAGCGAAGGTAAACTATTGGGGGTGATTAATGTAGAGGCTCTAAAAACGATTCCCACTTCCCAATGGACAGAGGTAAATATCGGCCAGTTATTACAAACTAGCGAAAGTCTTAAACTGGTTTTGTCTCATACTTCCCTCCTAGATGTGGTGAAAATTTTGGAAGGCGAAAATTTATCTCAAGTGACAGTGGTAGAAGAAAACGGCACGGTTTTGGGATTAATTGAGAAAGCTTCTATCCTTACTTTTCTCGCTCAAAAAACCCAAAGTCAAACCGCTTAATCAGTTATCAGTTATCAGTTATCAGTTATCAGTTAGGTAAATGTATTTTTAACCTCAATATTCTCACAGAATTTTTCTAGTATCTCCTGATACCAAATCCAGTTATTAAAGACTGATTATTTATTCCTCCTGTTGCCTTTTGCCTGTTGCCTATCCTCATAAGTAGCCTGTACTCAACGAAGTTAGTATGACTATACTAACTGTCGCATTGCTTGCCACAATTGCTCGTATTCTTGCTCAGTTGCTGGCGATAAAGGGTTTAGAAAATCGCTTTTTTTGATCGCTTCCGGATTGACAAGTAAAGGATTATTTCTAATATCTGGGGAAATTTGGTCGGGATTTTCAGTGAGAATTAGGGGTGATAATCCGGAGGTAAATAAAGAAATTTTAGTGGCGGATTCTGGTTGCCAACAAAAATCAATCCATTGCTGGACAAGAGAATTAGGAGTAGTTAAAACTGGTTTTACCCACACATCTGACCAGAGAGAAGTACCGGATTTGGGGACTACAACTTTAATTTTCTTATAGCGATCGCTCACTGGTAAAATATCATTAGACCAACCCACAGATAGCCAGATATCACCGAGTATCAGGGGTTGTAAATAATATTGAGAACTATAAAATTTTACCTGTTTTTGTAAAGCGAATAGCTCGTCTTTTAGTCCCGTAACTTGTTTTAAATCACCGGAATTATAAGAATAACCCAATTTTTTTAGGGTTAAACCGATGACTTCGCGACGATTATCAATTAGGGCAATTTTACCGGTTAATTCCGGTCGCCATAGATCGGACCAATCCTGTGGCCGCCAGTCAAATTGAGCGAATTTTTCCTCATTATAGGCAATTACTGTCATTCCCCAACGGTAGGGCGCACCCCAGACTTTACCCTCTGTTTGCGGTTGTCCTTGAGCATTGCGAGTCATGTTTTCTTGCCAACGGGGGGGCAGTTTTGACCAATTAGAAAGTTGAGAAGTATCTAGGGGTTGAATTAAACCGTTAGTAATCGCTTTTCCTAGCCAAGCATCCCCTAAAGTAACTAAATTACCGATAGCTGGGTTTTGTTCCCTAAAAGGGATAGGAATCGGAAATTGTGAGGCTGGTTGTTCCTGATTTTTTAACCATTTTTCCAACAATTTTAATAGCTCTTTCAGCTGCCTTTCCGACTGAAAATTGACTTTTTTTTCGGCAATAGTTTTCTGAAAATCTGTTAGTAATCGCGGCGGAATCGAACCGGACAGGAGAACAATGCTCGGCTCGCCGCTTCCAGAAGCGCAGCCATTTAAACCCCCCGCTAAGGCGATTGTACCTAATCCTTGCAAAAAAGAACGTCTGTTTAACATATCGCCCGCCGATTCTCAACTTTAACAGTAATAATTGCCAGTTTCTAGCCTTGAATTATTATAGGACGATTTTTAACGGTAAATTTGACCTCAAGTGCTGGCTGGGAATATTGCTACAATCAAGGAGAAATAAACCAGTTTAAGCGGGTTCCAGTAGACTGAAGGTCATTTTTGTTAAAAAAGTTATTTCTCTGGGTGTTATGATTAATTTTGAGGCAATACGGAGAATTTTTTGACCTATGACCCCTGAATTAATCACTTTCGGTCGGTATCTCGCGGGTGAATTTGAAAATCAACGGCAAGCGCAAGCGGAACCGGTATGGTACGTTCACCTGCGTTTATGGTTGCGTCCGTTGCCTTTATTTCGGGAAGACAGCATCGCGCTTTTTGCCGAACAGGCCAGTATCATCAATTTAGACCAACCCTACCGACCGCGACTGTGGCGATTAACGCGCTCGGAATCGGCAGGGTTAGAGGTTAGGCATTATATGTTTAATGACCTGAAATCCGTGCAAGGTGCGGGCAAAAATCCCGATATTTTGCGAAAAATTAGCTTAGAAGACCTAACTTTCCTGCCTACTTGCACTTTAGCGGTCAAAGTCCATACTCTCGCTGATAATCAATACCAGTTTATCGCCCAATCGCAACCGGAACAGCGCTGTCAATTTACCTATGAGGGGACAACCTATCAGGTGTCTTTGGGTTTCGAGGTGACGAGTCATAGCCTAAAAACCTACGATAAAGGTCTAGATCCCAGCACCGGTAAGGGAATTTGGGGCGCTCTGCTCGGTCCCTATCAATACGAGAAAAAACGGGATTTTTCGGCAGAATTGGAGGTGTGAGGAAGATTGCATCACATTAGGTCAAAATGACGGCAGATGACACCGCAAACAGCCGCTAAAGCGGTAATTCCTAAAGCTGTACCGATGTCTTGTCCTTGATTGACGGCAAAAGAAGTGACGATTCCTGCACCTAAACCGGCTGTGATTGCCGCTCCGAGAAAATCTTTATCTGAGTTTTTATACATAGAGATAAGGCCAAATTTCGACAAAATCGTGCTTTTTACCTTATCATCCTCTTTTGAGCCACTAATCACCCGGAGGCGGAATTGCAATCAAGCTTTAGATTTAGCCACGTTTCTTAACATTAAGTCGGGTCAGATAGATAGGGGGTAAAATCGATGAAATTAGCTAAAATCTCTTTTTATGGCTTTTTAACGCTGATTATCTCCCTTTTGCTAATACTGAGTTTTGTTAATGCCAGCAAAGCACAATCGGATACGGCGGTAAGATCGGAGTTAATTAGTCTCCGCAATCGAGTCGAGCGCCTTGAAAGTCAGGTCCGAGGAATATCCATCCGCGGGGAAAATGCCGCTCCGATTCCCCAACGGCGATCGGGAACGGGTATAGTAAATGGGGAAGTAGTCGGGGAAAGTGACCCACTGTTCCAGCGTTTAGCCACTTTAGTAATTGAACTAAAGGAAGATTTAAAAAAGCTAGAGCAACGGGTGCAAATCTTAGAAAAAGAAACCGTTAGCCAGAAATCGTAGTCAATTGATGCTATAACGATCGAAAGTTAAATTGATATCAACTATGCAGTTAATTGATTATGTAATTGTGCTGCTTTATCTGGCAGCAACCCTAATAATCGGGATTATCGCCGAGAAAAAAGCTTCTCAAGGTCTAGAATCCTACTTTTTAGGTAATCGCAATTTGCCTTGGTGGATGTTAGGGGTGTCGGGAATGGCAGCTAACACCGATTTAGCGGGAACTATGGTCATTTCTGCCCTAATTTACGCCGTCGGACCCAAAGGATTATTTATCGAAATCCGCGGCGGTGTCGTCCTAATTATGGCCTTTCTCATGGCTTTTATGGGCAAATGGAATCGCCGGGCCCAAGTTATGACCATGGCGGAATGGATGCAATTCCGTTTTGGAACTGGAAAACAGGGGAATTTTGCCCGAATTATTAGCGCCGTCGCCACTCTCTTATTCTCTATCGGTGCGATGAGTTATTTCTCGGTTGCGGGGGGGAAATTTTTAGGGCAGTTTCTGGGTATGGATGATCGTCTTGCTTCGGTGATATTAATTCTTTTAACCTTGATTTATACAGTGGCCAGTGGTTTTTATGGTGGGGTAATTACCGATTTATTTCAAGGGTTTCTGATTTTTGTGGCGGTAATTTATGTATCGGCAGTGGCCTTTTTTACCGTTAATCTTCCCGATAGTTTCACGGTAGCAATTCCGGGGGCAGCGGAGCCAAAAACTTGGAATTTAAGCGACTGGGCTAGTATTTTTCCTTCGATGACTTTGGATTTACCCGGAGATTATGCCATCTTTAATTTGTTTGGTGGGGTGATTTTCTTTTATTTAGTTAAAACCATCATCGAAGGTTGCAGCGGCAGCGGTGGTTATATGTTACAACGATACCTAGCCGCCAAAAGCGATCGAGATGCCGGTTTATTATCTTTATTCTGGATTGTTCTGCTTTCTTTCCGTTGGCCTCTAGTCACAGCTTTTGCTGTTTTAGGCATTCACTACGGTTTAACCGAAGGCACGATTACAGATCCAGAAAGAATTCTGGCCACGGTCATTACTCAATACATTCCGGTGGGGATGAAAGGGTTATTAATTGCTGCTTTTTTAGCGGCGGCTATGTCCACTTTTAACGCAGTTATTAACGCTAGTGCTGCCTATTGGGTCAAAGATATCTATCAAGCTTTTTTGAAACCGAATGCGGGAGAACAGGAGTTAGTTTTTCAAGGTCGTTTGGCCTCGGTTTTTGTGGTAGTAATTGGCTTAGTTTTGAGTTTTAATATCCAAAATGTCAATGATATTTGGGGTTGGTTAACCACGGGATTAGGGGTAGGATTAGCAGTTCCTCTCCTATTACGTTGGTATTGGTGGCGCTTTAATGGTTATGGTTTTGCTGTGGGAACTTTAGCGGGAATGATTGCGGCTATTGCCTCACAAGCGATAATTTTACCTTTCTTCCGTCACAGTCAATATCAGGAATATATTCTCTTTCTTGTGCCGAGTTTGTTCGCTTTAGCTGGCTGTATTATCGCTACTTTGTTAACTCCTCCCACCGATAGTTTAGTTATGGAAAATTTCTATAATGTTACCCGACCTTTTGGCTTTTGGGGAGAAGTCCGTCACAGCGTTAAACCTAATCTACAGGCAAAAATTAAAGCGGAAAATCAACGGGATATCATCGCCGCTTTTCTCACCGTTCCTTGGCAATTAGTCCTGTTTATGATGGGGATTGTTTTAATCATCAAGCAGTGGCAAAGTTTGAAGATTTTGGCTTTGGTTTTTCTTTTGCTTTCCATCGGTCTCTATTTTACTTGGTATCGCCACTTATCTAAGGAAATTACTGTCACTAAAGACCGAGATTTAGGTTAATCAGTTCAGGAGACAGGAGGCAGGAGTCGGGAGATAGGGTGATGAGGTGATAGGGATTTAGGGGTTTGGGGAAATTTCAGCCAAATGCTTCACTTCCCCACTTCCCTACTCCCCAATTCATAATTCATAATTCATAATTCCCCAAACCCTCACCGCTCAAGGAATTAGAAGTTTCACAGCATAATTAGGAGAGATACCTTGACTTTTGCGGCGGCTTGGGTTATGATTTTCTTACAATGGGACTTTTGTGTTTAAGTTCAAGTGCTAAGATTTCCATTATTACTAAACTCTTTTAAAAATATTGTCCCAAAATCTGCCAAAAAAAGCAAGCAAAATTTTGCCGTCAATTGTTAAGTTTTGTTAAGAAAAATAGCAAGAGCGGCAAGGAATAGAAATTCCTTACCGTTGACTTTGGCCGGACTCACCACTTCTTATAGGATAAAAACTTACCCGACATAGTAATTTTAACGCGATCGCCTTTAGGGTCTTCCTCCTTATCCACGTCGAGGGTAAAATCGATCGCACTCATAATGCCATCGCCGAATTTTTCATGAATCACCGATTTTAGTGGCATTCCATACACCTGCATGATCTCGTAGAAACGATAAATCAGGGGGTCGGTGGGGACAACAGGACCCAATCCCTTGACAGGATACTCGGTTAAGGATGGGATGATTTCGGTTCCCAGTCCCAAAGCTGCCACAATTTTCGTTGCTTCTTCTAGGGAGGCGCTCGCTTGCCGGTAAAAAACAGCGGCAATCCACACCTCATCTCGTCCTAGAATGGCTTCTAGGTCAGCGAAACTCAGGCCTTTTTCCTTCTTCGCTTCCAATAGTTTTGCGGTAATTTCGGGTATCATTGCTTATTTTTGCAGAATTTGTCTGCTTCTAGTTTACCTGAACATCAATTATATAAGTAAAAGTTATGACATTGATAAAAAAACATTTCTTAAAACCCCTTTACATAACTATAAAAAGCCGATAGTATTAACTCATGTCAAACAACGAACCTTGACAACCTAATACATACAGAAATTATCCAACCATGACCACCACTCTACAACAGCGCGAGAGCGCTTCCCTGTGGGAGCAGTTCTGCCAGTGGATCACCAGCACCAACAACCGTCTTTATGTCGGCTGGTTCGGTGTCATCATGATCCCCACCCTGCTCACCGCCACCACCTGC